>JAFLJY010000209.1 GCA_022712755.1 Gammaproteobacteria bacterium | reverse complement strand
AAACCAAGGCCCGGTGCTATCAGGCAGATAAGCGGATGTTTATTAATCCAGTTAGTGTATGTCGCAATTAGTATCATACCGGCAACACCTATCGGCAGAATACTGACTCCGTATTGCCAGACAAAAAAACTGCCAATCATTAATAAAATAGTAGAGGACGCAACAGCAGTAGCTAAGACAGCACCAGCCATTTCCGGGTTTTGTGGTAAGGCACCACTGCCACCGCTAAATGGTGTTTTTATGGTTTCCATGTCCAGCCCGCTTTTAAAATCAAAATATTCATTGAGTGTGTTAACACTAACGTGGGCTAAAAAAGCACCGAACAACGCAAGCATCAATACAAAAAAGTTAACACTTGCCTGGTTGGCAACAACCGTGCTCATACCCAGAAACACACAAACAGGCGTTAAAACCAGAAATGGAACACGCGTTGACTGAACAATTGTTTTAATTTTCATAATACAAACCAAATATTAATACGTAGGTTGGGGTGAATGTTTTTTATGAACCCCAACAGTAGTGGCACATGGACGTGCCGTTATGTCCATGGATGGACGGGCAGAAAATTGCTCCATGTATTTTCCGCACTTCCCACATCCATGTGGGTCGTATTTCGCAAAGAGCCAGGAAGGCGGTGCGATTTACGAACCAGTAGTAGCACATGGATGTGCTGTTAACCTGCCTGCTGCAGGCAGGCGAACCACCTGTCTGCCGCCAGGCAGGAAGGACGGAGAGGACGGAGAATTGCTATGGTGTCCTGTTGGGGTTCATATTTCACCCCAACCTACCGGGTTACCGCAATAAATTGATATTGTTATCTCAACCAGTAAGTTTAACCAATACAACTCAACCAATACCACGGTCATCTCGACCTGCAGGAGAGATCTTATACCACAGTGGTTCAAGATCTCTCCTGCAGGTCGAGATGACCGTGGTATTATGCTTTACTCGGTTCTGCAATATTCTCATCTTGTTTTAATCATATTGATTAACTTATCAATATCCTGAGCATCAGCAGTATTCACAGAAACGACTGAGTTGATTTCATCTTTTTGTAAAACTTGCCAGTGAGTAAGCTGATGTTCAAGTACGGTTAAGTCGGCATCTGAAACATCATTTTTTCTTTTTTTAATACGCTGCCGTAATATCTCAGCAGGTGCGGTAATTTCCAGGATAATATAAGAAACACCTAAACGACTGGCGAGTTGTTGAAACGGTTGGCGTTGCTCATGTTTTAAAAAAGCTGCATCAATGATAACGCTGTAACCAGCGGTGATTATGTTATATGCAAGCTCCGCTAGTTTTGCATAGGTTTGTAAAGATGCCTGTGTTGAATAGATTCCAGAATCAATATTATTTGCAGCGCCTGTGGTTAAAGAAATGTCAAATAATCGTTTACGCTCAACATCTGAACGAATACGCAGCATTCCTGTTTTATCGACTAACTGTTGTGAGACGGTGCTTTTTCCTGAAGCAGATAGACCACGTGTAATAATTAAGTTTGGCGAGGAATGTTTTATATAACTGCTTGCAAGTTCAAGGTATGATTCAAATTCAGTAATTGCTTGCTCGTTTTCTTTTTCAGTAATATTTATTTGCCCTACACGCAAGGCATTGACCTTGGCGCGAACCAGTGCGCGATAACAAAGATAGAAGGATAAAACCGATAGCCCGGCATAATCACCGGTGATTTCAAGGTAGCTGTTTAAAAAACGATTGGCCAGTTGATGTTGTTGACGGTGTTGTAAATCCATAATCAAAAACGCGATTTCACTTATTACATCAATCCAGCTCAATTTGTCGTTGAATTCTATGCAGTCGAATGCCACTGGTTTATTGTCCAGCCAGATCAGATTACGTAAATGCATGTCACCGTGACATTGACGAATAAAACCATCCGCTTTGCGTTGTGTAAACACGGCTTGTTGTTTAGTTAATTCAGATCTGCTCCACTGTGCAAGTATTAACAATTTATCTGCGTATTGTTCTGTGACCAGATGTTCATTTATCTGTTTAAAGTTTTCTTCGACCGGCTGATAGAGCGTTTCCTTGTTGCCATAATCCATAGCTTCATTTGCAACATCGGTGGACTGATGAAAATAAGCAGTCATATGCGCAATGGCATTCATATGCTCAAGTTTAAGTTCACCGGCAGCCAGTTTGTTATCCAGCCGAGCAGATTGCGGGAACTGTTTCATTTTTACAGCGTATTCAAAAACTGCGCCGCTGCCCGAGAGTCTGGGTTCATCCGATGTGCCGTTGATAGCAACAACTTCAAGATAAATTTCCGGTGCCAGTCTGCGATTCAGAACTAATTCCTGTTCACAAAAGAAGTGTCTTTTTTCTAATGTAGAAAAATTTAAAAAACCAAAGTCCACCGGTTTTTTAATCTTGTAGGCAAAATCACCAGTTAGAATTACCCAGGAAATGTGGGTTTCGATGAGTTTTATATTATTAACCGGATGATCATACACTTCCGGGTTTAGCATATTCGCAATATCAAATGTCATTGGTTAGTCGCTGGAGGCAACCCGTAGTTTGGGGTGAGGCACGAACCCCAACGGGTTTGTTTATTACGGCTCGTTGGGGTTCGTGCCTCACCCCATACCTACGAGCTGCTTATTGTTGAGTAATGTTTTTGGAAATAATTACCTGAGTTTCTAAAATATAACCTGATAAGTATGCATAACAGATTGTTACTTTTTGATTCGGTTGAAGCTGTTAGTAACTTCTTACTAATGACCCATTCCTCCAAATATCCCGCCCAACACAGCAAAAACTATTGCGCCAATAATAGCTAAAATAATAAATGCCGGGATGGAGGCAATTGCTGCTTTTACCATAAATATGACCATCGATAAAAATGGCATCTTTACATCTACAATAGTCACATGATTTTCGTTATTATTATCCATTTTATTTTCCTTTGGTATTATTATATTAGTTTAGTACGGTGATTTTATTTCCTGTCTTTCCATTTCCACCACTTTAGTAATTCCGGCTCATGGACTGAATTGCTAGCGTAATAAACCGCGCATCTGAAAACGTATAATACACACCGGTCAACGTGCTGTCCCCTTAAGTCCATTAGATTTTGATACATGCTCTCTGGGTTTTCACCTTTTAAATCATAAACTTTTCGATATCCTAAATCCAGTAAATCCTGGCTCAAACTTTCCCCAATACCGGGTATTGTTTGAAGCTCCTTCAATGAAACTGTGTCTGGACTTTTTTTGTTATGTGTATTATTCATTTCTTCCGCTTTTTCGCTGCCGCCTTCAGTGCGACACCATAAGCTTTATTTGCCCATAGATACATTTCTTCGTCATCCTCCAGCGCTTCTTCTGGAGCCTGGTAGTATGACATTTTATATTCCTTGCCTTTTTTATTGTATGTAAATGCATCAAGACCTTTTTCTTTGAATTCATTTTCTGATTCTTCATCTGACTTTAGGTAGAGAACGCTGTCTGCAATTAAAGCAAACATAAGCCCTTCAAGATATATCCCATGACCTCCAAACATGCCTTTTGCGTGAACTGGACCAATTGAACTCATCAGATCCACGACGTACGAAACAAATTCCTTTTCTTTTTTCGATGTTGGCATAGTATGCTCAATTACCTGACTGATTATGACGACTGATTATAGACACCCATAATAATTGACACAAGCCTGGCAAGTTTGTAGCCTTAAACAAATCATCAGCGAAGGACAGCACTATGCCAGGACCAGGGAAGACACTGGTATCTCTTGTTGCTACACACTACTATCATTGTGTTTCACGTTGCGTACGCCGCGCATTTTTATGTGGAGAATATAAATTCTCCGGTAAAAGCTTCGAACACCGCAGGCAGTGGATTAAAGACCGTCTGTTTGAATCTATTGATGCCTTTGCAATTGAGATTGTTGCCCGGGAAGCCAACGTCGTAAATCACTGGGAAAATCAAGTTGCGCAACGCAGTGGAGTGGCTTAATTTTTTCCATGTGAATTTGCATTGTTAGGCGAACTTTCTTGGTTGGCGATACTGTTCCAGGTTCGATTACCTGCTGTTAGAAGTGGTATGAAACCAGGGATTACTAAAAATATAGATGTCCATTTCAATCCAATAATTTCTAACCCTCCAGATAGATAAATATATAAGACAATTGAACAGGTCAAGAGTGAATATATTGGTAACATCAATTTCCAATATTTTGTATTTGGATGCTTCCAGGGGGTTGTCATACTAATGACTATAATTGCGATTATAAATACTGCTAGCCCAATTATCCCTTCGCTTATTTTATTTTGAAACAACCAAATGGCAGAAAGTAAACCCAACCATACAAAACCACCAAACCAGCCACCGAGCCACCCGAGTTTTTCGCCTCTTCGTTTCATTAATTTATCCTTTGCCTGACGAGGCTGTAGAATAACCCCAAAATTGTCGAATTTAAGCTGTTTTGAATAAAAGCATAAAAGATTAAGACCACATATCACTTTGAGTCCAACTTAATTTAAAGTTATATGCATAGCTTTTTAGTTAATTACATTCTGTGATCAGCTCTATTTCAATTTGCTGTACTAAGTACACTCTTTTGCTTCGTAAGTAATGATTGAAACCATAGCTCCACTTCTATCAGTTATTGCACACATACGGCCGACACCTGGCACATCCATAGGAGGATAAACTGCTTTACCTCCGGCCGCCTCGGCTTTTACAAGTGTTTCATCGACATCATTTACGGTAATATAAGTTCCCCAGTAATCTGGTATCTGTTCGATACCATCCGGCTTTTTCATTATTCCGCCGACAGGTTCACCGTCTGATTTTAAAATATAGTATATGCCTTGTGGCATCTCCATTTCTTCAATTTCCCAACCAATCACTTCGGTGTAAAAGCTGATAGCCGAATCAACGTCATCAACTAACAATTCAGACCAGCTAAATGCGCCATGTTGTTTAAAAAAATCGTTCATACCACTGTCTCCATTCTGTTCATGTTATTTAGGGCTGCTTCATTTATTCGACTACTATATTGTTTCAGGGTTTATAACGTTTCTAAAAGCGGCGCGTTTTTTGCGTCCATTTGATTTACTTATAGGGCAAGTACATTTGGGAAGAGACTTACTTCGCCTTTTCTGGCGAGCAAAGACACTCAATCAACCGCTCTACCTGTTGAGTACAGCAGCCACTTCCCATTGTGGCATAGGTCTGTTTTTTAATCTCTCCCACTGTTGTAGCCCCATTTACGATGGCATTGATAATATCCATCTTAAGAACCTCGTTACAGGTACATAGATTTCTGTCTAAATTCTTCTTAAGAATAGGTGGAAGTTTATCCAGAGGATCACTGATCTGAGCTATTTGTTCTTCAAGAGTCATAAGACCTTTATTGCCATGGTGACACCTCACTTATTCGTTAGTTGTTTTTATATACAACACTTCTGTACGCTATTTTTACAACCATAATAATAAGTTCTGTCTCTTGAATTACGTAAATAATACGATGCACGCCCTGTCTTATACGATAACGCTCTTGATCTGAGAGCTTGATACATCCCTCAGCTCTTGGATCCGAGCAGAGAAGCGCTACGCATTTTAAAATTCGCTTAATATCTTTTTTTGGAATGTTACGAAGGTCTTTTGCTACAGATTTCTTAAATACAAGGCTATATTTTGCCATGTGATTTTAAATCCTCTAGTAACTCCTCATAACTCAATGTTGATTCATTAGCTCTTTGTGAAAATGCATTTAAATCTTCCTGGTCTTCGCTCAAGGCGACACGAACAGCCTCGTTAACCACCTCGGATACAGATTGGTGGGTAGTTGCGGCTTTAATTCTTAGTGCTTGATGAATCTCTGTTTCAAAGTAAACAGTAGATCTTTTTGATAATTCGCTCATATGACTATACCTCGTTTATACGAAGGATAGCGCTACAACGTTGTAACGTCAAGGCGTTTTTTACAGCTAACGAGTCTGTAGAAAAACCTAATTTATGCCAACAATCTACCTGGGTCAGCTTTTCATCTTTTAATGTGACCTTTTGTTATTAATTTTCAATCATGCAAATGAATACGCAGGATGGCAATCCCTCTGTGTGAACGTGATACAAAGTCTGCCAGTGTGGTGTACTCAAATACATCATTCTGCATTACAACGTCGCTAGAGGTCATAGTTACAATAGCTATTTGTCGCCTAATGCGGCAGAAAAATTAATTTGTTCTCATTAATGTGTACAGATTTACTTGACCACTACAAACCGCCCTGTGCGGAGCCGCATGCAGGGTGGTGTGGGGAGGGCTGACTAGAAGAGGTCAGCCCTTACCCGATTTAACTTTTAATGTTAATGTGCATTATCTATTCTTTTTATCACTATCAGCATTTATCTGATACAAAAATTCTTCTAGCCTGTTGTCAGTATCTAATAAATGTGCTTCCAACCAATTTCTCAGCAATTGCATGTAACCCTGTCCGAACGGGGTCAGACCATTACTTAGTTGGCTTTGTAAAGTACGTAGTTGTTTTAGCAGGCTGGCATGTTCTTTTTTATGGTCGATAATGTCCGTATATTTGTAGTATTCCATTATTTTTTCTTCATTCTTAAAATGCTCTCCTGCAAATGCAACAAAATCATCAAGACGTTTAACTACTTGATTCACTGAATATCCTTTCAATATACATTTATCTAAATCGTCAAGTAAATCGATTAATTGCTGATGCTCTTTTTCTAGTAGTGGATGCATGATTGTTTTCCAACTTTAAATTGTCCGGTGCAGCTATTTGATACTCATTGAACCTCCCCAATAGTTTAGTCCTGAGACTAAACTGAAGGTGACGAAACCCAAACCGGAGAAGCCTAATGAATTTCTACAATAACACACACCCATATCATATGTGTTATGTGCTTATGCTGCTGAAAGTTGGGTAACATGTAGCTCTTTACGGTGTTGCTCTGCTTGCCAAAGATCATACTGCGATTGTTGATTTAACCAGCTCTCAGATGATGTATTAAACGCAATTGATAAACGCACAGCCATTTCAGGGCTAATGCCTGATTTGCCATTAAGAATAGCTGATAATGTTTTACGGCTGACACCTAAACCTTTTGCTGCCTCAGTAACAGTTAAGCCCAAAGGCTCAATACAAAGTTCTTTTAATACTTCGCCGGGATGGGGGGGATTGTTCATTACCATAATATAGCCTCAGTGATAGTCTTCATAATCTACGACTTCAGCATGTGCGCCATTAAAACGAAATGTTACACGCCAATTGCCGCTTACACGTACAGACCAAATTTTAGCTCGATTACCTGTGAGAGGATGCAGGAACAAACCTGGCAAATTCATATCATCGGGTGATGTAGCTGCATTAAGGCGGCCTAGAATTAATTGAAGCCGTTGTAGCAAATTGTTAGATATGGTCATTATTTAGCATTCAGTGATAGTCACAGCAAGACCACCTAAAGAAGTTTCTTTAAATTTGACTGACATTTCTTCGCCAGTTTGTTTCATGGCCGCAATGCATTTGTCCAACGACATAAAGTGTTTTCCCGTTCCACGTATAGCAAGAGAAGTAGCAGCATAGGCCTTGATTGCGCCAAAACCATTTCGCTCAATGCAAGGAACTTGAACCAACCCATGAACTGGGTCGCACGTCATTCCAAGATGATGCTCAAGAGCGATTTCGGCAGCGTGTTCTATTTGTTGGGGTGTGCCACCACGAACAGCGCATAAACCCGCTGCTGCCATTGAAGCCGCAGAACCTACCTCGCCTTGGCAACCGACCTCTGCTCCTGAAATTGAACTAAGATGTTTAATAAGACCGCCTATAGCGCTAGTAGTCAGTAAAAAATTTCTTATTTGTTGTGTAGTCCCACCTTCATTCTTTATGAAGTAATACAGTACTGCTGGTATAACGCCTGCCGCACCATTTGTGGGCGCAGTAACCACCATATGTCCGGCAGCATTTTCCTCGTTTACTGCCATTGCATAGGCGCACAACCAATCATTAACATCCGCCTTATCGGGCTGTTCTTTGAGTTGCTGATGTAACTCTTTTGCGCGACGAGGTATATTCAACCCACCAGGCAAAATTCCTTCTGCGCTTAAGCCTCTTTCGATACACAGCTTCATTGACTCCCAAATTAAATCCAGCCCTTGATTTAAATCTTGATCGCAGATAAGCGCAAGCTCATTGGCTCTTTTCATTTCTGCAATAGATAAATTACTTTCAATTGCCATATCTAGCATAGATTGAGCTGTGGCAAATCCATAGGGAACTGAGTCAACCGATTTCATTTTAAGTGGAGCTACCAATTGTTTTATTTCGGTAGAGGTATTAATAAAACCCCCTCCGATAGAGAAATAGGTTTCAGATACTAACACATGCTTTTTGTCGTCAAACAACTCGAAAATTAGACCATTTGGGTGCTCAGGAAGAGGCTTGCCCATATCAAAAATTATATCTTCTTTGGCTGAAAAATTTGCACTATGAGTGCCATTTATTTTAATGGATATTTTGTCCCAAATGTTATTAACGAGAGTATCTAAATCCTGATCTGCTGCATCCTTTGGCGAGTAATCGTTCAGCCCCAGCGCTATGGCACGATCAGTTGCGTGACCTTTTCCTGTGGCGGATAAAGAGCCCTTTAGCGTACAGCTAATAGAGATAATCCGAAGAACATCGTGTGTTAAACAGTATTGTCTAATGAGATGAAGAAACATTCGAGCAGCAACCATCGGCCCCATCGTATGAGAACTGGATGGGCCAATTCCAATTTTTAAAGTCCCCGATAGGGGATCAGTAAATCCCCCGCCTTCAGGCGGCAGGGATAAGCATGATATGCTGAGGAGATGCAGAATTATAAACACGGTAGCCATACGATTTGGGATTGTAAATATCATATAGTGTGGGTAACG
>JAFLJY010000208.1 GCA_022712755.1 Gammaproteobacteria bacterium | reverse complement strand
TTACCGCGCTTAAATCCGCCGGAACCGTTCTTGCGAAAACGCTTTGCAGCTCCTCGGTTTGTTTTCATCTTAGGCATTTGCCTTCTCCAATAAAAATAGTTGTAAGTTATATGTTTTAAGTTGTAAGTCTTTTGCAGTTAACTTAAAACTTATAACTTGCAACTTATAACTTTATTTCGTTTTCTTCGGCCCTAGCACCATTACCATCTGGCGACCTTCCATTCCTGGCATTTGTTCTACATTGGCAATTTCTTCCAGATCTGCCACGACACGTTTTAACAATTCCATGCCCAGTTCCTGGTGAGCGAATTCACGACCTCGAAAGCGCATGGTGACTTTGGTTTTATCACCACTCTCAAGAAACCTGGTTAGCTTGCTGAGTTTGACTTTATAGTCACCTATCTCGGTACGAGGGCGAAATTTGATTTCTTTTACCTGAGTACGGCGCTGTTTCTTTTTTGCGCCCTGTTTCTTCTTGCTGTTTTCGAACCTGAATTTACCAAAATCCATAATTCGGCAGACAGGCGGTTTCGCATTGGGAGAAACTTCTACTAAATCCAGTGAGACAGATTTTGCCTTCGCCAGTGCCTCATCGCCTGTCATAATACCAAGTTGTTCACCTTCATGGTCAATAACCCGTACTTCAGGATAAGTGATGTCGCTATTTATGCGTGTCTTTTTTGGTGAAGCGATAGTTTTATTCCTCTAAATCTGACTATTGTGTAATTATACATCGGCACGACCGCGACACGCGATCTCCAATGAAAACCTGCTGGCTACCTCGTCAACTGACATAGTTCCCAGGTCTTCACCGCTTCGCGTGCGAACGGCCACTGTATTTGTTTCAAGCTCCCGATCACCGACAACCAGCATGTAGGGAACTCGCTGTATAATGTGCTCGCGAATTTTATATCCAACCTTCTCATTTCTCAAGTCCAATTCGACCTTAAATCCTTGCGAAACAAGACTTTTTTGCATTTTTATAGCAAATTCGGCCTGTTTGTCGGTAATATTGAGAACCACGGCGTGAACCGGTGCCAGCCAGAGCGGAAATTTGGCCTCGTGTTCTTCGATCAAAATACCGACAAATCGCTCAATAGAACCTAAAATTGCACGATGTAACATCACCGGAGTATGTTTGCTGTCATCCGCTGCAATATACTGAGCATCAAGCCGCCCCGGCATGGAGAAATCGACCTGTAAAGTACCACACTGCCATTCACGACCCAGACAGTCACGTAATACAAATTCTATTTTTGGACCGTAGAAAGCGCCTTCACCCGGTTGCAGTTTCCAGTCCAGTTTTTTGTTATCCAGCGCCACTTGCAGTGCTTTTTCTGCTTTATCCCAGGCTTCGTCATCACCCACACGTTGCTCTGGACGGGTTGATAAAGCAACTTTTATATCGGT
The DNA here is from genome assembly GCA_022712755.1 of Gammaproteobacteria bacterium. Taxonomy (GTDB): domain Bacteria; phylum Pseudomonadota; class Gammaproteobacteria; order SZUA-229; family SZUA-229. The sequence continues at coordinate 3,516 of JAFLJY010000208.1, read as the reverse complement.
AAAACCAAAATCTTCGTACACTTCATAAACCAGATCAATAAAATCTGACACTTCATCCTGTACCTGATCTTCGGTGCAGAAGATATGCGCATCGTCCTGTACAAAGTTTCTTACCCGCATCAGACCATGCAGGGTGCCAGAGGGTTCATTGCGGTGGCATGAGCCAAATTCAGCCAGCCGCAACGGTAAATCACGGTAGCTTTTCAGCCCCTGATTAAACACCTGTACATGACAGGGGCAGTTCATCGGTTTTATCGCATAATCGCGGTTTTCCGAGTGTGTGGTAAACATCATGTCGCCGAATTTATCCCAGTGACCCGATTTTTCCCACAGACTGCGATCAACAATTGATGGTGTGTTAACTTCCTGATAATCGTGCTGGCGCAATTTTTCTCGAATATAGTTTTGCACCGTCAGATAAATTGACCAGCCTTTCTCATGCCAGAACACCATGCCCGGTGCTTCTTCCTGCATGTGAAAGAAATCCAGTTTTTTAGCCAGCTTTCGATGATCCCGTTTTTCTGCTTCTTGCAGTTGGTGCAAATACGCATTCAGCTGCTTTTTATCCGGCCATGCAGTGCCATATACGCGGGTCAGCATTTCGTTATCTGAATCACCACGCCAGTAGGCGCCGGCGACCTTCATCAACTTAAAGCCTTTACCCAGTTTTCCGGTACTTGGCATATGCGGGCCGCGGCAAACATCAAACCAGTCACCCTGACGGTAAACAGAAACGTCTTCGCCTTCGGGAATGATATCCTGGATGATTTCTACTTTGTATTTCTCGCCTATTTCCGCAAAAGTTTTTACTGCTTCAGCTTTATCCATAAGCTCACGCACAATTGGTAAATCACGCTTAACAATTTCGCGCATACGCTCTTCAATAACTTTTAAGTCATCGTCAGTAAAAGCTTTGTCTCGTGCAAAATCGTAATAAAAACCGTTTTCAATCGCAGGGCCTATGGTCACCTGCGTGCCGGGAAATAACTCCTGTACCGCCTGCGCCATAATATGGGCTGCGTCGTGGCGCATCAGTTCCAGGGCATCTTCATCACGGGAGGTAACAATGGCGAGTTGCGTATCGTTTTCTATCAGGTAGGAGGCATCAACCAGTTCACCATTAACACGACCCGCCAGCGTTGCTTTGGCCAGGCCGGGACCAATATCCGTGGCCACATCCATTACTGTCAGGGGGGCTTCAAAAGAACGCTGACTGCCATCAGGCAGGGTAATTACAGGGGTATTTTGTGGCATGTTTATCTCCAGTGGCGATCACTACGAAAGACCGCTTGCGGTGTTTGTTTAAAAAAGCTGTGACTGCACCGTTGAAATGCATATATAAATTGGTAGGCACGAGTGGATTCGAACCACCGACCTCTTCCATGTCAAGGAAGCGCTCTAACCAACTGAGCTACGCGCCTAAATCTGTGTTTATAATTTCATGTTCCGTGGCGCTCCGGCGTCCTGCCTACGCTCATACTCGAACTTTGTGCCGGCCAAACTCCTGTTTGGCGTTCGCGGCTCCTTGCCCGCCGCTCACCCAACTGAGCTACGCGCCTAAATATAGGATATAAATTATTGTCTTGTGATACCTCAGCATCTACAAGGGACGCGAACACTACCAAAATACTGCATTTTACTCAAGAAATATTCTTTCATTCCTGTGAAATAATCGAGTTAATATCACACACTCTATGCGAAGGATACATACCAGGACTATAATCATTAGCCATAATGACAATCAATAATCCTTTTCAAAGCCTGGCTGCCCGTCTAAGTCTGTGGATTATTCCACTTGTCACGCTCATCTTTATTGTTGTACTGACTAGCAATTATTTTTTATCGCGTTTATTACTTGAAGATTATGTTGCCGACCTGGCAAAAACAACAAGCACATCAACCGTCGTTAAAATTGAAAAACTATTTAACACCGTTGAAGCCAATGCGGATTCATTAGCCGCTGTGGTTTCAACACCTGAAATAACAAAAAAACAAATTCATCAGATAATCAAAGCCTTTTTAAAAACCAATGCAGATATATTTGGCATGACTGTGGCTTTAGAACCAAACACCTTGCTCCATTCCATGTCTAACTTCGCTCCGTATTATTATAAAAAAGAAAACAAGATTACGTTTTCAACTCTTGCAACTGAAAGCTACGATTATAAAAATCGGGCATGGTATAGCGAGGCAAAAAAGATAAACACACCCATATGGTCTGAACCCTATTTTGATACGGGCGGCGGCAATGTTTTGATGGCCACATACTCTACGCCTATATATTTACGCGACAATAAAACCTTTGCGGGCATTGTCACTGCAGATATTGAATTAAACTGGTTAAATAAAATTGTCAAAGAGATACGTATTGGTGAATCCGGTTTTGGCTTTATTGTTTCTAAAGCTGACATTATCATTGCACACCCGAATAACGCACTTAACATGAAAAAGTTAATTGATGTGCTGGATCACAACGTTATCCCTGATAACTGGCAAAAATACATAAAGAGTAAATCACAGTTTTCCAGCGTTTACTTATACACACCCTGTCGTTTTCAAAATGGCTTTTGCTGGCTTGCTATCGAAACGTTCGGTAACACCGGCTGGAAAATCATACTGGTTTTGCCTGAGCAGGAACTCATTGCTGAAATCAACTTACTGACCATAAAAATTTCCATCATTGCTGTCACCGGCCTGCTGCTTTTATTGTTTGTTGTCATATTAGTAAGCCGTCATTTAACTCGCCCCTTAAGCAACCTGGCCATTGCCACCAAAGACATAGGCGCAGGACATCTTGATACTGAACTGCCTGAAGCTGTTCGTGAAGATGAAATTGGTACCTTAACCAATGACTTTAGTGCGATGCGTACATCTTTAAAAAAATATATAAACGAGATACGTGATACCACAGCCAAACATCAAAAGCTGGAAAGTGAAATTCAAATTGCCACCGACATCCAAATGTCGATGCTTCCAGGTGCTGGCCATGTTTCACTCAAACAAAATAGCTACCAGCTATTCGCTTATTTAAAACCCGCACGATCAGTTGGTGGCGACCTCTACTATTACCAACAAACTGACAACCAATTGCACTTTATTATTGGTGATGTATCAGACAAAGGTGTACCGGCAGCACTGTTTATGGCAAAAACCGTTACCCTATATACCCGCGCACTAAGAGACAGGCTTTCACCCGGTCAAACATTTAATATGATGAATGATGTACTTGTGGAAAATAATAATGCCTGCATGTTTGTCACCGCCCTTTGCGGCAGTATAAATCTGGACACAGGTCATATGGTGATGGCGAATGCAGGACACATGAATCCAGTTATGCAAAACCCGGAAAAAACCTATGAACATGAAATTGCAGGCGCAACCGCGCTGGGTTTAATGGAAGATGTGGACTACCCTGATATTAAATTCAAGTTAGCAAACAATACTACATTAATCATGTACACAGATGGCATTTCTGAAGCACATGATAAAAACAACCAAAGATCGGAAGAGCACACG
>JAFLJY010000207.1 GCA_022712755.1 Gammaproteobacteria bacterium | reverse complement strand
GGACTATATCATGGATGAATCATTCCTGTTTATTGGCGGTGGTACAGTGAACTTCGCTGGTGGTACCAGCACTGTTAATCATGATGTGATGCCGATAGATGGCATCACATCGCTACATATAAACACGAGTACGTTCGCTATTAGCCAGGGCGAAAACAGTCCCACCAATTTTGCGGGTGATGTTGGCTCAGTTATGCCTCCTGCAGTCATTCCCATCCCGGCTGCAGTATGGTTATTTGCCTCAGGCCTGCTCGGACTGGTTGGTTTTGCTCGCCGTCGAGGCAAATAATGAGTAAGCTGGTCATTATTCAATAAGTCGGCAAATGAAGTTGATTGTGTTATCTCCTTTCCACTTTGTCGCCTCGATTCTGCTTTGTCATCTCTCCCTTCGCTCGAGATGACAAAACAGGGTCGAGTATTGTAGGCTGACGTAGTATGCAGGCCTACGTGCTAACCACCTGATATGAACGAGTTTTGTAATGTAGGTTGGCGCTGAGGCACGAAGCCCAACAGGGGCTGGCTGGTTCTGGCTCCATTGTTGGGCTTCGTGCCTCAGCGCCAACCTACGAAAAACCTGTTTTAAGATAGTTATTTACAGCTAGAAACTTTTCTTCTAACCGGAGAAAAAATGAGTTCAAAAAAGTATTATGTGGTGTTCTTCCTGCTGATATTGTGCAAGCTGTCAGTAGCACAAGCAGCACGTGACGATGTGCTGATCATCGTCAACGATAACTCTCTGGACTCGCCGAAAATCGGTGCTTATTACGCGCAGCAGCGAGATATTAACCCGGCCAATATTGTCCATATAAACGTGCCGGACAGTTATTTCATTAGCTGGAACGATTTTCGGAACATGCGCGACCAGCTGATTCGTTTCATGCAACTCAATACACTGGATGACCCGAGCCTGACCCCCATTGTCTGCACCGATGGTGAGCCGCCATATTACTGTAATGCCGCCATGCAGCAGTTACGCGCCCACACCCGAATTCACTATCTGGTCACCACCCGTGGTGTACCGTCGCGTATGACGGTGGATGGTTCGACACTGCGTTTTCCCACTGCTCCCACGTCGGTCGACAACTACCTGAAATATTGGTTGATTAACTATTTTATTGAGGATGTACAACTGGATTTTACTGAACGCGAACTTGCTTTTGCTGACGGTAGCGGTATGCGCACAATTAATCCAGCCACGGATAAGGAGCTGATTATCGGGCGTATTGACGGGCTTGATATTAATGCCGCCAAAGTACTGGTCGATCGTACCATCGCCGTGGAGAAGTCAGGTATTTTTGGCACCTGGTATGGTTCGACGCAGTTCAGGCGTTGGTCTGATGAAAACACGGGGCAGGTGATTTATCCGCGCTCAGGCAGCGAGCGGCAAGGCTGGCGTTATGGGCTGGGCATGTGGCGGGAAGACCGTGCTGAGTGCATTGATTATATTGATTTTTCCGGTTTTCTTGCTGAAGGCAAGGCACCGGGTCACTGTCGGTTACAGTTTAATGATGACAGTGATGCCAATTTGCAGTTTACTCAGGGTATTCATTACCCGGCTCCAGGTAATACCCGTTCACGCATGCCGCTGGTGGTTGATGCCCTGGGTTATCAGGGCTGGCTGGACGGGCAGCGTACTATTGGCAGTTTTGAAACACTGCTGAACTGGCGCAAGAATGACCAGTGTAGCGTGACCTTATGTGATGATGCTGCTGATCCAGCAGTTTGTCGGGCAAGTTCCAGCGATATATTTGGCGAACTTAACACCGCCTGTGTTGGTGTCGCTGATGGTTTTATGGCCTACAATCATCAGTCCTTTCCATTATCCTACTTCACACTCTGGCCCACTGCCTGGTTTCAGAGCAATAATACTGGTAGCAACGGCTGGAACAACGGTGGTTCTGGCGATCTGAATCAGTTGGCTTTTCCGGAAGTGCGTGATGATGAAGGTTTTGATGATAATCACAGCCTGTGGTTTCGCAATACCGACCAGGTAAGTAGCCCGCTGTGTTATGCCGATAGTGACTTTTCCGTACCGCCGTCCATCTCCTGTGTCGATCAGCGGCGGCTGGTGCTGACGCAGCGAATCGCATTGCCAGGGCAAACACTGGATACTAGCAATCCACAAACTTACCGGGTTAGACTGCGTTACAAGACGCTTAATATGGTTAATGATGTTGCTTTGAGGGTAAGACTGTTTATCCATGAGACCGGGGCGGGTAACGCACAAATTGATTACGGTGTGAAAACGCTGGCCTTATTAACACCGCTTGATACCGGCTGGACTGCCGCCGAGGTTGTTTTTACACTCAATCCGATGTTGCATAACAGCAGTAGTTTCGATGGTTTAAAAATCACTTTCGACACGCCAAACGTTTTTGCAGGTGATTTGGGTATTGATGTAGTTAGCGTTCAGGAAATCACAGCAGGGCTGGAACTGGTCAGTAATGGCAGTTTTTTGCAAGGCCACCATCAGACTGCCACTGGCGACCATGCAACAACTTTTCTGAACCGGCTGGGCGGTGTGGCCGTTTGGGGCAGTGTTGGTCACCACCAGTCAGCCGGTTGTGCGTTTTGCGTTAATGGCCTGGAGACCATGGTTTATTTCCTGCGCGGTTTGCCACTGGGCGATGCGGTCTGGTTTAATGATTCACAAAATAGTGGCATTCTTTACGGTGATCCACTCTACTCACCAGTGGCTGTGCGACTGAGTCCCTTAAACAGTGCTGACATACAAAGCGGCAGTGTAAATCTGGTGGGCAGCACTATAAACGGGCGTGATTTGCTGCAGGTGGATACCAACTACACGATTGATGTTTGCCTGGCGGATGACTTTTATGTCTGTGACCAGGCGCAGTCCTGGCAAGCCACTGGCATCAGTGGTGCTGGCGGCAGTGAAAATACCCCGCTCGGCACTCTCGATACCACAGGGCTGGTTGGCGATGACTTTACCTTACGCCTGCAGGTAAACAGCCTGAATACACTGTCTGGTCGCAGCCAGCTTATTGCTGATTATTTCAGTCTGTCGGTTAATGACCCGCCAGTAGCGATTGATGCGGGACTGAATGTCGTAGTAAATACCATGACTAATGGTTTTCTGAACGCCAGTGATGAGGAAGGTGAAACTTTAATCTATAGCATTGTTAGCAATGGTGCCAAAGGTTTTGTGACTATTCTTGACTTTGCCACTGGTGCTTACCGTTATGCACCGGGTGCTACTATCCTCGGCACAGACAGTTTTACCTTTAAAGTCAACGATGGGCAGCAGGATTCCAGCATTGCAACAGTGACGGTGAATATCGCTACTGAGCATAATGCGCCGGTGGCGGTGGATGCAACCATCAATAGCAATGAAGATGCAACGGTAATAGCTGTTTTAAGTGCCAGCGACGTGGACGGTGATGCTTTAAGCTACAGCCTTGTTGCTAATGCAACAAAAGGTACCGTGCTTATTAGCAATACCAGCACTGGTGCCTATAGCTATACACCCAACATCAATGCAACCGGCAGTGACAGTTTTAGCTTTAAGGTCAATGATGGTGTGCTTGATTCCAATATTGCAAGCGTCAATGTGAGTATCACTGCGGTAAATGATGCGCCAGTCGCGGACAATGCCAGCCTGAGCACAAATGAAGATATAACGATAAACGGCAGTTTAAGTGCCCGTGATGTGGAAGCGGACAGTTTGAGCTACAGCATTGTAAGCAATGGCGTAAAAGGGAATGTGCAAATCACCAATGCAGCCACCGGTGCTTATACTTACACGCCAAACACCAATGCCAACGGTGTGGACAATTTTAGCTTTAAAGTTAATGATGGTCAGCTTGATTCCAATATTACAACCGTTAGTGTCGACATTGCCGCAGTGAATGATGCACCGGTGGCAATGACTGCTAACCTGATTACGGATGAAAGCGTTACACAAAATGGTTTGCTGCTGGCGAGTGATGTGGATGGTGATGCTCTGAGCTATGCAATCGTCAATAATGCCAGCAAAGGCACAGCCGTTATCAGCAATGCCAGTACCGGTGCTTATACTTATACGCCCAGTGCCAATGCGACGGGTGCAGACAGTTTTACTTTTAAAGTCAATGATGGTCTGCTTGATTCTGGCCTGGCAACCGTCTCAGTGAATATCGTTTTGGTAAATTTCCCGCCGGTGGCAAATGATGGCAATATTATTACGGAAGAAAATGTTGTCGTAAATGGATTCCTCAGTGCTAATGATAGTGATGGTGATTCACTGAGTTATAGTATTGTCGATAATGGCAACAAGGGAACGGCTGTCATCACAAACAGCAGCACTGGCGATTATAGTTACAGTCCGAATACGGGTGAAACCGGTGCTGACCGTTTTACTTTTAAAGTGAATGATGGCTTGCTAGATTCTGGCATTGCTACCGTCATATTGTCTATTACGCCGGTCAATGATGCGCCGGTAGCCATGAGTGATAACTTTAGTATTTTAAATAATGCACCGGTAACCGGTACGCTTAGTGCGGTTGATGCAGATGGTGATGCACTAACTTTTTCTGTTGTCAGTAATGCCAGTAAAGGGTCAGTGGAAATTAACAATGCCAGCACGGGGTTATATACTTATACGCCTGACACGGGCGCGGTGGGCGCAGACAGTTTTAGCTACAGCGTCAGTGATGGCCAGGCCAACTCCGATATTGCAACAGTAACGTTTCAGTTACGCCAGGCGATTGTAAAAGAAGATTCTGCTGCTTTCGCTGGTAGTTTGAACTGGTTCTTTGTTCTGCTGTTATCTTTATTGACCAGCCTGCGATTTATCCCCGTGGGCAGAGTGTGAAATAGCGCTTTTTTCATATTTAAGAAGTCGAAGCCCTTAATGTGATTAGGGCCTGGTATAGTAAAATGAATAATGTAGTATGGAAAGACTTGATTCTAATACCTGATTTGTGAAAACTAATTTTTAGGAACCCGTGTGGCTAAAATTTTGCCGCCAATGATCAGCAATTTCTTTTCGACGACATATCCAGACTCGCTCATGAGAAAGCGCATACTCAAGGAAGCGCAGTAGTGCTTCGGCTCTGGCAGGGTGGCCTGATATTCTGCTGTGCAGGCCGACACTCATGAGTTTAGGTTGTTGCTCACCTTCAGCCATCAGGACATTAAATGCCGCGCACAGGCTTTTGTAAAAGGCATCACTGTTATCCATTCCAGATCCGGACAAATAACGAAAATCATTATTTACCAGTGTGTAGGGTATGATGAGATGTGAAGACTGTTTCGAAAACCAGTAGGGTAAGTCATCATTGTAGGCATCCGAATCATAGTGGAATCCACCCTGTTGAATGAGCAGTCCACGCGTATTTTTACTGCAGCGTCCTGTATACCAGCCAACGGGTGATTTACCACTGATCTGCTGGATTATTTCGACTGTGCGCTGAATATGTTCCTGTTCTTCGTTTATTGCAACATTGTGGTAATTGATCCAGCGATAACCGTGTCCAGCGATTTCGTGTCCGGCTTCTGCCAATGCATAGCCCGCATCCGGGTTTAGCTCCAGGCTACGACCCACGGCAAACGCGGTCAGTGGTAATTGGTAGCTGGCAAAGATTCGCAATATGCGCCAAAAACCAGCGCGCGAACCATACTCATAAAAACTTTCGACACTTAGATCGCGTTCATTAGTGCGTGGCAAACGGCCGGGGATTTCCTGTAAAAAAGTTTCTGAGCAGGCATCCCCATTCAGTATGTTTTGTTCTGCGCCTTCTTCGACATTGAGTACAAACTGCAAAGCCAATTTTGCATTACCAGGCCATTGCGGGTTGGG
>JAFLJY010000260.1 GCA_022712755.1 Gammaproteobacteria bacterium | reverse complement strand
CCGTCTTTCTCTACATTTCGTATCATGTACTCTGATCGAGCAATGTAAACTGTTATATTTAATATGGCGGACCGGACGGGATTCGAACCCGCGACCTCCGGCGTGACAGGCCGGCATTCTAACCAGCTGAACTACCGGTCCGTGCTTGATGTTACTGCCTGGTGGGTGCTGAGGGAGTCGAACCCCCGACATTCGCCTTGTAAGGGCGACGCTCTACCAGCTGAGCTAAGCACCCCTGCTTTTGATAAACTCGTTGGTAAATCACTGCTTGACCTCGCCGCCTGGCAAACTGCTCAATAAAACTAACAACTGAGAGTGCCCTGCGGAAAGCGCGCTAGTTTACGGCATCTTTTAATGCTTTACCAGGTTTAAATGCAGGAACTTTCGCTGCAGCGATTTGAATTTCTGCGCCTGTTTGTGGGTTACGGCCAGTTCTTGCTGCTCTATCGCGCACAAGAAAAGTGCCAAAACCGACGATGCCAACTTGATCGCCACCAGCAAGTGTATTTGAAATTGTACCAAGTACGGCATCAACAGCACGTGCTGCATCAGCTTTAGTAAAATCTGTTGCTGCTGCAACGGCTTCAGTAAGTTCTGTTTTATTCATTGAATATTCCCATTATTGGTGGTTTGAAGATGATTTTTATAGAAAACCTTAGTTAGCAGTTATTTATTATTTATGATTCCTGACTTATAACACAACTGTCACTCGCCATCACTACCAATGTTTTCTCAGCGAAGATTTATACAGTGAGTTACCCGGTGTGTCAACGCTAAACCGGCAAAAACACTGTATTTCAAGCTTTATTAGCCATAAAGACGTTTACTGTGATATTAGATTCACACCAGGTGTAAGTGTGTCAGATTTAGTCATTGAGCAAATAACTGAGTTCGGTCAGTAACGGAAGTTATAAGTTATATGTTTTAACTTTTAACTTATAACTTAAAACCTCTTAATCAATGGCGCAACGTTGTTTCTGCTTTTTTACCTTTTGATGTACGCGTTGATTTATCTCCAGTCTTATCAGCGTCCGGATTATCACTATCTTTCTCTGCATCTTTCAATGGTACTGGCATTTCGGTTAACGCCAGCTCCAGTACTTCTTCAATCCAGCGTACTGGTTTAACATCCAGCTTACTTAAGATATTTTTAGGTATTTCAACCAGGTCTTTTTCATTTTCATAAGGAATCAATACTGTCTTGATGCCAGCACGGTGCGCAGCAAGTAGTTTCTCTTTTAAGCCACCTATCGGCAGCACTTCACCGCGCAGGGTAATCTCGCCAGTCATCGCAATATTGGCATTAACGGGTTTTTTAGTTATTGAAGATGCCAATGCAGTACACATACCAACGCCTGCGCTAGGGCCATCTTTAGGTGTCGCTCCCTCCGGTACATGCACATGGATGTCAATACTATCCTGAAAGTCCGGTTCTAAACCTAAGGTAGCGGCACGACTACGAATAACGGTCATTGCTGCCTGTATAGATTCCTGCATGACATCACCAAGCTGACCAGTATAGGAGAGCTTACCTTTACCTCTCATAACGGCTGATTCAATGGTCAGAATCTCGCCACCGACCTCAGTCCAGGCTAAACCATTCACCTGTCCAATTTGATCATTGTCTTCAACAACACCATAACGGAACCGTTTTACACCCAGATATTTCTCCAGTATTTTTGGTGTTACTTTGGTTACTTTATCTGATTGTTTTTTATCGAGCAGAACTTCTTTAACCACTTTTCTGCAGATTTTAGCAATTTCACGCTCAATGCCACGCACCCCCGCTTCACGTGTATAGTAACGCACGATATCACGCAAGGCGGCATCACTTACTTGCAGCTCATCCTCTTTTAAACCATTATTAGTCATCTGCTTGGGTAGCAGATAGGCTTTTGCGATTTCCACTTTTTCATCTTCGGTATACCCCGGCAGACGAATGACTTCCATACGGTCTAATAGTGGACCGGGAATATTCATGCTGTTAGCGGTAGCGACGAACATGACATCGGACAAGTCAAAATCGACTTCCAGATAGTGATCGCCAAAGGTGTGATTTTGTTCTGGATCCAGCACTTCTAATAATGCCGAAGCTGGGTCACCGCGAAAATCAGCGGCCATTTTGTCAATTTCATCTAGCAGGAACAAGGGGTTACGGGTTCCTACTTTACTCAGATTCTGTATGATTTTACCGGGTAATGAACCAATATAGGTGCGACGATGGCCACGAATTTCGGACTCGTCGCGTACCCCACCCAATGCCATACGGGTGTATTTACGATTGGTTGCTCTTGCGATGGAACGACCCAATGAAGTTTTGCCCACTCCAGGAGGCCCGACCAGACATAAAATAGGGCCTTTTAATTTTTTTACTCGCTGCTGAACAGCCAGATATTCCAGGATACGCTCTTTGACTTTATCAAGACCATAATGATCTTCATTTAGCACGTCTTCCGCACCGGTAAGGTCATTGCGAATTTTCGATTTTTTCTTCCACGGGCAGTCAACCAACCAGTCTATATAATTACGTACCACTGTCGCTTCAGCCGACATTGGCGACATCATTTTCAGTTTGTTTAATTCATTGTCTGCTTTTTTTCTTGCTTCCCTGCTCATGCCAGATTTTTTAATACGCTGTTCCAGCTCTTCGACCTCATTGGGTGTATCTTCCATATCACCCAATTCTTTTTGAATGGCTTTCATTTGCTCATTCAAATAATACTCTCGCTGGCTTTTTTCCATTTGCTGTTTAACACGACCGCGGATTCGCTTCTCGATTTGAAGCATATCAATCTCACCATCGATTAACTTCATGATGTACTCTAAACGTTCATGCACATCGGAAATTTCAAGAATCTTCTGTTTTTCTTCCAGTTTTAGCGACATATGCGCTGCTATGGTATCGGAAAGCCGTGAAGGATCATCAATACCGGCCAGTGAGGACAGAATTTCTGCCGGCACCTTTTTATTCAATTTTACGTATTGATCAAACACACCCAGAACGGAACGCGAAAGAATATCCAGCTCCTGATCATCTTTTGTTACATCATCTTTTAATAATTGATAACCAGCAACAAAAAAGCTGCCGACTTCTTTCATGCCTTCAATACGTGCACGCTGAGCACCTTCAACCAGTACTTTAATGGTGCCATCAGGTAGTTTTAGTAATTGTAAAATAGTCGCGAGCGTACCAATTTCATGAACATCTTCGATATTTGGATCATCAATATCAGCACTTTTCTGCGCCACTAGCAAAATTTGCTTGTTATCCTGCATTGCGGCATCAAGTGCCTGGATGGATTTTTCGCGACCAACGAAGAGTGGAATGACCATGTGTGGATAGACCACTACATCGCGTAAGGGTAAAACAGGAACTTCTGTCGATTGCAGCAAGTTCGGTATCGGATCTTTTATGCTAGCCATGGTCACCTCGTGTTAAATCAATTATTAGTAAGTGTAGACAACTGCCAAGGATTTCAAGTGACTTTTACAATTTATTTTTTCTGATTATTGACTTTCCTGGCTCAGTTTTTGTGGTTCACCACCTTCATAAACTAAATAAGGCTGCTTATCGCCTTCAACCACGGCTTCATCTATCACCACTTTTGATACCCCTTCTATTGAAGGTAAATCGTACATCGTATCTAATAATATATTCTCAAGTATTGTGCGTAAACCGCGTGCGCCTGTTTTACGTTTCATTGCTTTTTTGGCAATGGCATGTAACGCCTCTTCCCGAAGCTCAAGTTCACTGCCTTCCATTTCAATCATTTTTCCATATTGTTTACTTAATGCATTTTTTGGTTGCGTCAGAATAGTTACTAATGCTTCTTCATCGAGTTCTTCCAGAGTCGCTACCACGGGTAAACGACCGACAAACTCGGGAATCAACCCGTAAGAGATTAAATCATCGGCTTCAAGCTCATTGATTATTTCATGTGCCTTACGATCTTCTTCTTTTGTTCTAACCTCAGCA
>JAFLJY010000206.1 GCA_022712755.1 Gammaproteobacteria bacterium | reverse complement strand
CTGAGGTACGCGCCCCATGTACCGATTTAGCAATGCTATAAAACTCCAGCAATAATCGGCGGATATCATCCGGGTTGGCAACAACCAGTTTGAACGCTTTATTATGGATACGCGATAGCTCAGCTTCCCAGTCACGCTCGAAAGGCTGTGCTGTTGCCATCGTTATGGTGGTGCTATCAACCTTTATCGGCAACACGTTATATCGAGCAGCATAGGCGTATGACATCACTTCGGTCACTTCAGACACTTCTACTTTTAGCGGGTCAATGCGGACAAAAGGCATGTCGACACGCGCGGCCAGCCACCTGGTTAACGTGTCCAACGTCAGTACTTTTTGTGTTTCAAGATTAATCCAGTTTCGAGCAGCAATAATTTCAAGCGGATTTTTTTTCTTATATTGCACACCCACAGCAAGGGTACGCAACATGTGTGCGTTCTCCGTATCAACCATTTCATCTTCTTCAAGCCACTGTAAAATATCGTGAACTTCAAGATGTTGATTCAGTTTTATATTATCTTCAAATACTGCACTCATTATTTACTCTTGATTTAGGGTCTGCGCATAAATAACTTGTACATATTGCGCCGCATTTTGGTTCGTGGGCAAGGCGCAGAAAGGTGCGCATACTCATTGTATGTAAGCCTTTTTGCAACGCAGCCCACGAATCAAAAGACAAGCAAGATGTGCAAGTTATTTTTGTGCAGACGCTTAGCATGTTGATTTAGTATGTTGCCCAAACTTCAAATTTTTTACCTTGCTGACTCTGTAACGAATCTATGGCCAGGTCCATCACTTCAATAGTAGACACTTTTGCGTATTTTGGCCCTGTTTTCAGCCATTTAATCAATGATTCGATATCTTTCTCTTCGCCTGAAGCCTGCACCTCAACACGACCATCAGCAAGATTTCTAACGCCACCGGCAAGTTTTAATTGAATAGCTTTTCGCCTGGTACTCTCTCGAAAGAACACACCTTGTACTCGACCACTAATAAATATTTTTTTACTTACTGCCACGGTATAAATAAGAAACTTTAAGACATCACAAAAAAAGACCCGCAAGCGGGTCTTTTTTATTATTAATGATCACCATAGATCTATGGTTAACCAGGTCTAGTAACTAGCTTATTTTGACCTGATTTATTGTGACCTGCTTTATTGCGACAAGTACTCACGATCAGACTGCTCAGTATCACCGAGTGACCATGCACCACGAGTTTTAGCATGGTTTACTGCTGCATCAATTTCTGATGCTGACGCATTCTGATCTATATCCAGAACCTGTCCAGGGTGGATCAAGTCAGCATCCTGGATTTGGTCACGGTTTGTTTTGTAAATCAGTGGCCACTGGTAAGGGTCAGCATAAATTTCATCTTTACCCGAAATGTTCCACAGGTTGTCACCGCCAACGACGGAGTAACTGCTTACACGACCCGCAGGTATAGCGTTGGCATCACTAGCGGGCGAAGTATCTACAGCACTCACGGCCTGCTCATTCAGGAATTTTCTATTTTCAGCCTCTGCCTGTGCTTTCGCAGCATTTGCCTGATCTCTGGCTTCATTAGCAAGTTTAATAGCGGCTGCATAATCACCAGCTTTAAGTTTTTCTTCTGCTTGTTTAATTAATTTTCCTGTATCGCGCCATTCAGCATTAACGAACTTGGCTTCAGCATGTGCATCTTTCGCTTCAGCGATGGCTTGTTGCGCTAATAACGCATCATCAGCAGTTTTTTCTGTGGAAGCACAACCTGTAATCAGGCCTATGCTTAAAAGGGCTACGCTAAACAGACGGGCAGTTGTACGCATGGTCATAATATCTCCATTAGAATTTTATTTTTTAAGTGTTTTTTATGATTTGGTGCATTTTATTGCTGTGGTGCATTATAGCCCTTAAAAGTAACAATGTAAGCATTTAGTGTCAAGCAATGTTTTCTGCCCGATTTCTGCCAACATGGAGCCAAATTCCGATAAAATCGGATAAATTTTAGCAAAAATGAAATAATAACAGGAGCGGAATAAATAATGAACGAAAAAATTCAAATATTTTATAACCCTAAATGCAGCAAATGCCGACTAACCATGGACATTTTAAAAAACAAAGGCATAACCCCTTCTGTTGTAGAATACCTGAATACCCCTCCCAATATTGCTGAACTTAGCCATATTCTTGATTTACTGAAACTGGAACCACAAGATTTAATGCGAAAATTCGAGGCACCTTATAAAGAAAACAATCTGGACAACCCTGATTTAAGCCGTGAGCAGTTAATTCAGGCAATGATAGACCACCCCATTTTGATCGAACGCCCGATTGTCATTAACGGCAATAAAGCCATCATCGGTCGTCCGCCCGAAAAAATTCTGGATATACTGGAATGATACAGACACCCAGGTCTCAAGAAATATTAATTTTATATTACAGCCCGGGTGGCACCACCGCCGAAATGGCGAACATTATAGCCCGTGGGGTAGAAGAAATTAAAGACATGCGTGCGCGTGTGCGCACGGTACCTGATGTTTCACCTGTTACTGAACAGAGCGCTGATGTTATTCCTGAAAATGGTCCACTGTACGCCACCACCGATGATCTTATCGAATGCGCGGGGCTGATACTCGGCTGCCCCACACATTTTGGCAACATGCCAGCAGCAATGAAACACTTCATTGATAATACCAGTGCATTGTGGATGGGTGGCAAACTGGTCGGCAAACCGGCCGCTGTTTTTTCTGCCAGTACCAGCATACACGGCGGACAGGAAAGCACCCTGCTCACCATGATGTTGCCACTGCTGCATCACGGCATGTTAATTGTTGGCCTGCCCTACACTGAAACCGCGTTGTTTCAAACAAAAACCGGTGGCACACCTTACGGCGCAACACGCGTAACAAACGACATGGATGCCACTCCTTTAAGTGATGAAGAGCACGAACTTTGCCTGGCAATGGGCAAGCGTGTCGCCTCAATTGCAAAAAAATTAAATCAAACCAATGAATAGCTACAACCTTTTACTGAATAATTACAATGAACCAAACTCCTGACAAATTAAAACCCAGATTAAAATCTTATATAAAACTAGGTCGATGGTTAACCCTGTGCGGCTATTTCTCACTGTTCTTTGGCCTGTTTGCCTGGCATCTATTGATTAATCCACTCGAAGAGCACCTTGTTTCAATCATTATATTCTTCCAGATAGGCCCACTATTGTTCCCGCTTATGGGCTTGCTGAAAGGCAAGCTCTATACGCATGCCTGGTCGATGTATGTGGCGATTTTCTACTTTATTATTGGTGTCTGGTATGCGGGCAGTAGTGAAGACCTGATGATTGGGTTATATGTCATATTTACCAGCCTGATGTTTTTTTTGGGAACGGTGCTTTACACACGATTTATGGGCAAGAAAGGGGAGCAGATGTAAGAACTGGAAGCGTCGACATCGAAGGCTGATAATTAACTATATAAATCTGGGCTTTATCTGACTAGCAGTGTCAAACTTGAATGACTGCTTTCGACACATAGCAGACATTAAAAGAACAAGATTTTTTATCCACAGATAAACGCAGATGGACACAGATAAAAGCGTTTATTGTTAGCCTCGCCGTAGGCGAGGAGAGCTAAAAAATATCTGTGTTCATCTGCGTTTATCTGTGGATAAAAAATTTTTTCGTATGTCCGCTTCTGACCGAACTCTGACATTGTTCGAAGAGTAAAGCAGATACACTTTGTCAGGTTAAGTATGCGTTACTACAAGTTAGTAATAATTTTAATTTCTATGCAACTGTCTGTTGCGTATTTTTTGTTTATAACGGTGGCGTTCTTGCGGTGTCATCGAACGCACACGATTCCTTATCTCCGCCCTTTTTTCGGGTGAAATATTTTTCCAACGCTGCTTTAGTTTTTTCTGTTTTGCTACTGGCAAGTCTTTAAACCATTGTTGTTTTTTACGTAACTGCTGTCTTTGCTCAGGCGTTAAAGATTTAAAATGCTGCAGACGCGTACGCAAAATTTTCTTCTCCTCAGCAGATAGGGACTTCCATTGTTTAAAACGCTTTTTCATGGTTGCTTTTTCGTCAGCAGACATGTCCTTCCAGCGTTGCGCACCTTTAATCAGTTTTTGTTTTTGTGCTTCAGGCATGTCCTGCCAGCGAGGTTCAAACTGTTTTAATGTCTGTTGTGTTTTCTCATCAAGCGATTGCCATCTAAGTAGATCATCCTGTGCAAAAACAGTTAACGGCGTTAACAGGCTCAATAATATAAATACGAATATAAAAATAGTTTGCTTATTCATTATTGGTCTCCGCTGCTGTGGTTTTATTGGTGGTTTTATTTGTAGTAATGTTTGTCTTGTCTGTACTGCTGTTTTTAAAATCAACTGGATGCACCCAGACATCGTTAATATTTTCAAGATCAGCAAGAAATTCAAGGAACGCTTCATTCGGCGAGTCATTCTCAGCAAACGCTGATGCACTAACCACAAAAACCGCAATAAATAAAAATTTAACTGGCATTGTTTTCATCGTCTTCTTCAACTAACCAGGTTATAAATTCAAGCTCGTTTAATAAGTCAAATTCAGCAATAACGGCATCGTCAGTAACATCAACATCGGTATTTAAAAAAGCAACATTGTTTTCACCAAATAATGTTTCACTATTTGTGGAAAATAAAGTAATGCCTGCAGTAA
>JAFLJY010000205.1 GCA_022712755.1 Gammaproteobacteria bacterium | reverse complement strand
GGACATAAGTGCGTAGGTTTTTGTCAGAGGCAAGGCGCAAAGACGCAGTAATATAAATACATGGAAGTATTGTAGTAGGGCAATGCAGGAGCAATTGCCGAGTGGGCTATTACAAGACTTTGCAACGATGCCCCTGGCGAAAAGATGCGTGCTATAAATGGGGTATTCTTGAGTGCGAGAGGTATATGTCAGAAAAAAACAGAAAAATTCATTTGCACGAAATAAAAGACCCTGTTGTTTTTATAGCCACAGGTCTGGGCAGTGGTTTATCACCAATAGCACCCGGCACGGCAGGTACCTTGTTAACCGTGCCGCTGGTTTATTTCTTGCAGCAGCAAACCATACTGGTTTATGCGCTGGTCACCTTGTTTGTACTTGCCACCGGTTCATGGGTGTGCGGCTATGCCGCAAAAAAATTACAGGTGCACGATCACTCGGGCATTGTTTACGATGAAGTTGCCGGTTTTTTAATAACCATGTTTATGATGCCGGTTGGTTGGCAGTGGATGTTTGCCGGTTTTGTTTTGTTCCGTTTTTTTGATGCCGTAAAACCCTGGCCAATATCATGGGTTGATAAAAATATACATGGTGGGTTTGGCATAATGC
The DNA here is from genome assembly GCA_022712755.1 of Gammaproteobacteria bacterium. GTDB lineage: Bacteria > Pseudomonadota > Gammaproteobacteria > SZUA-229 > SZUA-229. The sequence continues at coordinate 10,105 of JAFLJY010000205.1, read as the reverse complement.
TGGATGATGTTATTGCGGGTGTGATTAGTCTGGGTTGTTTAGTTTTGATTCAGCAATTTATATAGCAGCTTGTGATGTATGTTTAATGCTGGATTATTCTAATCAGAATAGTTTTAGTCAAGGATAGAAATCCCTTCATTCTCTAAAAAATTAACCAGTGTAATTAACGGCAAACCAATCAGTGAATTAGGATCACTGCCTTCAAATCGCTCAAAAAGCGCAATCCCCAGGGCTTCAGATTTAAAGCTACCCGCGCAATTGTACGGCTGTTCTTTATGAAGGTAATTTTCAATCATGCTCGGTGTTAAGGTTTTAAAAACGACCGTGTAGGGTACGCAAATACTTTGAATGTTGCCAGTAGTTGAATTTAGTAAACACAAACCTGTTTGAAAAGTAATTTTTTGACCTGATGCGCGTGTTAATTGTTTAAATGCGTTCTCAAAATTGCCCGGTTTACTTAGCTTTTCATCATTTAACACCGCACTTTGATCAGAACCGATGATTAATGACTCGGGATGGCGTTCTGAAATGGCCTGTGCTTTAGCGCAGGCCAGTCTTATAACCATTTCTTCGACGGCTTCGTTTTGCAGTGGTGTTTCGTTTATATCAGGTGAATCAGTGGTAAAATTGAGTAGCAGTCGTTCAAGCAGTGTTTTCCGAAAAGGAGAGGTGGAGGCGAGGACTAGTTTCATTGGTATTTATGTCTTTGGCAGGAAGTTACTGATTGTCTTAAAATTATTGATACGTATTCTATACAAAACTAAGCAAATATGCATTTTTGGGTTTATTTTCGATGCCATTAGGGTCGATAGAAGCTATTGAATTGTATAGATAAATGTTAAGGAAAGATGTACAGGTTGCCGGTTTTGCTATAAAATAGGTCGATTATGCGGGGCACAATTGATGGACAAGTTACTTGAAACTGTGAATTTTGCACGTCAGATTGAGCTTAACCGAACAATTGAGGGTGTTTATCCTGTATCTGGGCTTACTCGCTTAAAACTTGCTTGCTTAAACAAGGGATTGGTGAGTAATGAAGGTTCAGTTACGGCTAAGCTTAAGTTTGGATACTGTGTTGGATTTGCCTGTTTAAAAGGCAGTGTATCTGCAACCCTGGTAACTGAGTGTCAGCGATGCCTAAAACCAATGCAGACCGAGGTAACGGGTAGATTCAAATTTGCGCTAGTTAATAATGAAGATGAATTTGAATTATTGCCAGAAGAACTCGAGCCTTACTTACTGGAAGGCGAAGAGCAGTCAATTATCGAGTTAATTGAAGATGAGCTGCTGCTAAGCTTGCCGATGGTGGTAGTGCATGAAACAGCCTGTTCTAATTATATGAACAAACAGAATAGTAAGATAAAAATCGCAGTAATGGCCGAAAAAGAAGCTTCGCATCCATTTGCAGCTTTAAAAAACTTAAATAAACAAGAAAGTTAATTAATTTTTTATTTAGTGCATAAATTAATAATGCACAGAAACAGTTTAGGAGATTTCCGTGGCAGTTCAAAAGAGCAGAAAATCACGTTCAAAACGCGGCATGCGCCGCTCACATGATGCAATGGGTGGTGCGACATTATCCGTTGATCCGACTTCAGGTGAAACCCATTATCGTCACCATATTACGGCTGACGGTTATTACAAAGGTCGTAAAGTCGTCAACACTGGCGATGCATTCGAAGAATAACCTTGCCAGCGTACTGGCACCAGATGCTGTCATCAAGCGTCACACATCACACCACTCTCAATTGAGTGGTGTGATGGTTAGTAACCCAGTATAAACTATGGTGACCATAGCTTTAGATGCCATGGGTGGCGACTTTGGTCCTGAAGTTGTTATCCCGGCTGCAGTTCATGTAGTAAAAAAATCCACAAATATTCACATTATTCTTGTCGGTGATGAGACGCGCCTGCGTGCTTTTGCCAAAGAGCAAAGCATCGACCTCGATAAGCATTTTGAAATACAGCATGCTTCTCAGGTTGTTGAGATGCATGAAGATCCTCGCCTGGCCGTGCGTAAAAAGAAAGATTCTTCGATGCGTGTTGCCATTAACATGGTTAAAGAAGGTCGTGCACAGGCAATTGTCAGTGCAGGCAATACCGGTGCCTTAATGGCAACGGCAAAGTTTGTGCTGAAAACCTTGCCTGGCATTGAGCGCCCCGCAATATGTACAACTATTCCGTCTTACGGTGGTCATACGCATATGCTTGATCTGGGTGCCAATGTTGATAGCAGTGCGCAGCAGTTGTTGCAATTTGCCGTCATGGGCTCCGTTCTGGCAGAGGCCGTGGATAACCTGCATAAACCTAAAGTCGGTTTGTTAAATATCGGTTCAGAAGATGTTAAAGGTAATGCGCAGGTAAAAGAGGCGAATACCTTTTTAAAAAATGGTCCTTTTAATTACATCGGTTATGTTGAAGGCGATGATATATACAGTGACAAAGTGGATGTCGTTGTTTGTGATGGTTTTGTTGGCAATATCTCACTAAAAACCATGGAAGGTGTGGCTAAAATGATCTCAACCATGATGCGTGAAGAATTTAACAAGTCACTATTGTCCAGGATTTCAGGTCTGTGTGCGATGCCAGTGCTAAAACGATTCAAAAAACGTGTTGATCCACGTATGTATAATGGTGCAACCATGCTGGGTTTAACCGGCATTGTGATTAAGAGCCATGGTAGTGCTGATGTGCTAAGTTATGCCAATGCAATAGAAGTCGCATTACTGGAAATCGAAAAATCTGTGCCTGAGCACATTCGTCATCGTATGGAACCCTTGCTGGCATCCGAGTGATGCTGAGTAGGCTGTACTAGAAATAAAACAGCCAGAAACAAATTAATCAAAAAATAACCAGGCTAGGAGCTTGTCCGAGAATAGAGAACCTACTGCAAATCCCATAAAGGTCATAATCTGAGCTTATTGAAATCGTTAAATAGCGGTGCTGCTCCATCCTTAGGTTCGTAAACGGTGCATCCGTGCACCACTACTCGCCTCATTCAATAAACTCACCTTATAACCTTTCTGTGATTTTCGCTACGATTTCTATTCTCGGACAAGCTCCTGGAAAATATCCATTCAGAAAAACCACAGTAGGAAAAATTCCCATTGGAGTCTGAATCAAAGGGGGCAGAAGCATGAGCTACGCAAGAATCACAGGCACAGGTAGTTACTTACCTGAAAAAATATTAACCAATGCCGACCTTGAAAAAATGGTCGATACCTCGGACGAGTGGATTCGCTCTCGTACGGGTATCGAGGAGCGCCATATTGCTGCCGATGGTGAATACACAGTTGATCTTGCTGAAAAAGCCGCCGTTCATGCTATGGAAGCTGCAGGCAAGAGCAAAGAAGATATTGACCTGATTATTGTGGCTACCACCACGGCTGATCGTGTGTTTCCCAGCACCGCCTGCTTGTTACAGCAACGACTGGATATCCACGGATGTGCCGCATTTGATGTGCAGGCAGTATGTACAGGTTTCGTTTATGCTCTGGGTATAGCCGATAAGTTTATCCGCACAGGTTCTGCTAAATGTGCACTTGTTATCGGTGCTGAAACCTTATCAAGAATCGTCGACTGGACTGATCGTAATACCTGTGTGTTATTTGGCGATGGCGCGGGTGCTGTCATCCTTGAACAAAGCGAAGGCCCCGGCATTTTATCAACCCATTTACACGCTGACGGTGAATACGAAAGTTTATTGACCGTGGACTTTGGCGTATCAACAAGGTCGGATATCATCCTTGCAGGATCCGGTGGTATTCGCATGAAGGGCAATGAAGTATTTAAAATGGCGGTCAACACATTAGGTCGCATTGTTGATGAAACCCTGGCGTTTAACAACATGGAAAAGTCAGATATTGACTGGTTGGTGCCACATCAGGCAAATACTCGAATTATAAACGCCACTGCAAAAAAGTTAAAAATGTCGACCGATCATGTGGTTATGACAGTTAATAAACACGGTAACACTTCCGCTGCATCGGTACCCCTGGCTTTAGATACAGCGGTTCGAGATGGCAGAATTAAACGCGGCGAAACCTTGTTGCTTGAAGCATTTGGTGGTGGTTTTACCTGGGGCTCTGCGTTAATTAAATATTAGGAAACCCTGATTTACTCTATCCTTAGGTCCGTAAATCGCACCGCCTTCCTGGCTCTTTGCGAAATACCGTCCATCCATGGACATAACAGTGCATCCATGCACCACTACTCATGGCAATTTTAAGCGGAATACCGGTACTTAACTGCCAGTCAATTGAAACCACGTTGGATTTCTACCAACGAATACTCCAGTTTGTGGTGGTAAACAAACGCCAATCTAAAGGCATTGTGCATTGGGTGCACCTTATGCACGGCGATGTCACAATTATGCTGCAAAGAGCCGGGCAACGTTTGGAAAAACAGCCGTTGTCAGAAATGTCGCTAGCAATGCCACCAGGAGCACCGCTAGAACCGCTGCAACAGTCCAGAATATCACTTTATTTTTTTTCAAACAATATTAAAGAGTTGCATCACTTTATTACAGTTAATTACACTAATGTATCAGATTTGTATTTAACCGATTATAAAATGCAGGAGTTTAGCCTGCTAGATCCGGAAGGCAATACGGTTATAGTAGGGCAGACGGCAAAGAAGTAAAGTTGATTGTAAGTCGGCTCATTGACGAATACTGTATTGCCAACTAGAGTTAGATAAACCGTACACATCAACAAATAATCATACTTAAACATTTTTAGTAAAGTGTTTTTACAGAGGCTACAACATGAAAAATAAATTTAAGATTAATAACGTAATAACAGTCGCACTATTAACCATGGTTATATTATTAGCCAGTTGTACTATTACTGATGTTACTTCAAGCACCAGTGGCACGCTTGATACGGTTACGCCTGATATAACCTTAAATCGATTTGTTGATGTGCGATTAGCTTCCATACAAAAAGAAGCCGCACACGGTGAGGGTGAAAATCTTGATGCGTTGGCTGAATTAATGGGTAAAAAAGACAAACAGGCGTTTTCTTCCTGGATACATGAAAATTATGATGAATTATTTTCTAACCTGGAAAAACCATCGCAATTAATTTCACGTATGGAAACGCGAGATAGTAATTTAATTTAACCTGAATTAGGGTGATAAGTATAAAAGCATTACAGATAAAAAAGTACTGCCATCAAAGACATGATGAGCCGCACTTATTTGTTGCTAAACAGTAGGTTTTTTCTATAAACACCATTAACTTACGGTAATATTCTAATTTAAAAAAACGTCAAATATTTATTGTTTTCTTCTATTGTTTTCTTCAATCGTGCTGATATACAATAAGCGCTCCAATTAAATGAAAGTATGGAGCTGTAATGTCAGATCGTGAAACTGGTACCGTAAAGTGGTTTAATAATTCTAAAGGATTTGGTTTTATCGAAAGAAAAGATGGTGAAGATGTGTTTGTACACTTTAATCAAATTCGTGGTGATGGATATAAGTCATTGGCAGACGGTCAAACAGTAGAGTTTACCGTTGTGAAAAGTGATAAAGGCTTTCAGGCAGAAGACGTCTCACCTTGCTAGTAGTAGGAGGTTTTCTGAGAATGGAGAGCCTTCAAATAGTGCTAACCTGGTTACTTTGTAAGTTATAAATGTGAAATGTACTTAGCTGATTTTCATAATTAGCTAAGTATTCAAGTGGTACCACTTAAGGTTTCCTTATGTGCCGTTTAACGGCGCGCCTGGATATTAAATAAAGAATGCATAAAAGCACAGGCGCTAATATTCAGCAGTTGTTTCCTTTCCTTTAAGGTTTAACCATCGTTCCGATGGTAATCACGTTAACATCGAAAAATTAAATGGTAGATAAAAAAAAACAATCCCGAAAAAAATTAGACGATGTTGTAGCTAAAGCCAGAAGTGACAGTGAAAAACGTGGTCATGGCTATCGTGAGCAGGCGTTAAAAATGTATCCCTGGATATGTGGACGGTGCAGCAGAGAATTTACCCGCGTCAATCTTCAGGAATTAACCGTACACCATAGAAACCACGATCACGATTTCAATCCGGCTGATGGCAGTAACTGGGAACTGTTATGCATGTATTGTCACGATAACGAACATCAGCGCCAAACAGAAGCATTGGCGAACAAGGGAATAGCGCTGGATGGCGCAAAAGCACCGAGTGCCAAATTTAATCCGTTTGCTGATTTAAAAAGTATGATGAAAAAAAATAATAAAAGTTAAAAGTTAAAAGTTAAAAGTGGATGGTTCGGTGAGTACCCAAAAGACCAGCTGTCACCGACCAGAGAGTCCGTTTTATCTGTTTTAGGTAACTTCTCCATCCTTTGGTTCGCCTGCCTGCTGCAGGCAGGTAAACGCCACATCCATGTGCCACTTCTCAATAACCCGTGGCGGCTGTGTATTTTGAGACTGTCGGCAATGCCAGCAAGTTAAGCAGTAATATTCGTCATTCCGGCAGTTTTTTAGCCGGAATCCATCGGTCAGTGGATACAATGCCAGTTATATCAGGCTCTACCCGTAATGGATTCCATCCTTAGGTACGTTAACGGTGCGTCCATGCACCACTTCTCCCGCTAAAAAACTGCGGGAATGACGGCAAACGCCACGAGTTATTGAGCTACTGTTTTTGTAGTTAAGTATCGAGTTTTTGTGAAAAATGTTGAAAAAATGCCATAATTGACTATAGTTATATTAGAGTATAGCGTCCTGTGGCTCGATATTAAATATTTAAATTAATTCAATAAGTTATAACTACTCAAAATTAAATAGTTCAACTGGCTGATTAGTTAATCGGCGTATAAGTAATTCCCCCAGCAGTTAAATGCATTCAAATAAACACAAAAAGCATGTTTTGTTCCGCTTTTTATTGCACAGGTTGTGATTAATTCAGGTTTAACCACTTATAGTTTATTTGGATCATTATGATGGCTTTAAATCAACACATTACTTCATCAGACAGCAATCAATCATCAAAATATTCAAAAATTGCTGATAAGGTACTCTCCTGTGCCAATGAACATTTGATGATATTAATCAATCAAATGGTAAGCAGCGCAGATAAAAAATTATTTGACCTTGCTGAAAAAGCCACATCCAATGAAGATCAAATGAAATTCATGGACTGCACACGTATCTTCCGTACCGATAAAAATGATATTCGCCATCACTTCTTTATTAATTTAAACAACTCATTTACTGCATTAAAAGAAAATTTTATGTGCAATGACAATGACGAGTTAAGCCTGGTCGATCAGGATGAAATGGAAGAGATGGTTGCCATCACCACCATGCACGCAAAAGCCATGAACTTGTTTGGTGACGAGGTAAATAACCTTGAGGCACGCCTTGAGTATCTTGAATTGATGTGTGAGAAAAGTATTGGAAAAGAATCGCTTGATCCAAAACACATTTGCGAAGTTTTCCAGAAAACAATCGAAAATATAGATATAGATATTGATGTTAAATTAGTTTTTTACAAATTATTTGACCAGGAAGTTTGCTCTAAACTGGGCGTAATGTATAAAAGCATTAATCAAATTTTTATTGATAATAGCGTTTTACCGGAAATCATTCTGAAGACAACAAAACAGGAAGAAATTGAAACCGATGAAGATGAAGTTTCAACACAGGTGGCAAGTTATTACGATCCAGCAAAAAAGGTAGCAACCGATTTTATTCCCAGGTCAAATGAAGACTTCACCCGTGTCGTTAACGAGTTTATGAGTGGTGAAATGACCATTAGCGGTGAAGAGCTGAAACTTCCAGAATCTTTTTTGCGCACGCCAACGCAACAGGATCTTAATGGCAAAAACTGTTATGAACGAAAGGAAGTAGTAAAAGCATTGTCTGCTCTACAGCGTAAAATAACTTCATTACATAAAGACACAGAAAATCTTACAGCTGAACAAATTAAACAGGAGTTAGTTGCTGATATAAGTAAAGAGCATGGCGGCATTGTTGACAAGCAAGTTAATCTTCTTGATGAAAGAAGCATCGATTTTGTTGGCATGATGTTTGGCGCAATTGCTGATGATGATGCCGTCTCAGAAATAATGACCAACCTCATTTATCATTTGCAAATACCGGTAATGAAAGTTGCCATGATAGATAGATCACTTTTTGAATCAGAAATACATCCGGCAAGAGCAACAGTAGATTTACTAACGACAGCCGGTATGGGAATCAATGTAAAAGAAGACCGTCTTTATGATGAGCTGGAAAAAATCGTTGATAGTATTTTAGATAAATTTGATATCGATATTGTTACTTTTGAAAAAGCAGTTGATGATTTAGAAAACATCATTAAAAATGAAGAACAGTTAACAACCCAAACGGAAAGGCAGCAACAAAAGAAAATTTTGCAGGAACATGCACGTAATATTGTTATTAGTCAGTTAAAAATGGTGTCCTGTGAAAAACAAATACCGAATAATGTCAGACCCCTTGTTTTAAAACACTGGTCAACATTAATGCTCAATCGTTACATCCGTCATGGTCGCAGTAGTGAGCAATGGGTGCAGTCAGTTATGCTGCTTAAATTATTGCTTAGATGTATACAACCAATCAAATACCCTTCACAGTATGATTTGCTGAAAAAAAATCACATGGCACTAATCGAAACCGTTACTGATGAGTTATATCATACGCAACAGGATAAAATGGCCATCAAAAAACAAATGGCAGAGCTTAAATCCTATTTTATTCAGATGATTGATGATTACGGTCTTAAATTTGTTGATAGCGACGAAACCAGAATGTCGGATGTCGGAATAGCAGAAGAAGCACTAAATGGAACAATGAATGAAACATCAGTAGATAATACTGAAGATGAATTACAATACGTTCAACAGCAAACAGACATTGCCAAACAAAAAATTGCTCAACTACCCGGTACCACAAAACCAGGTGTGTGGTATGAAATTTATAACGGAGAAAACAAACCCGTAAGACGTCTTAAATTATCAGTCATTTTAACCGATGCAGCGCAATTAATATTTGTCGATCGTAAGGGCATAAAAGTGATTGAAAAGGATGCTGAGGATTTTGCTGTTGAGTTAGAAGAAAATCGTTCACGCATACTGGCGGATCATTCTGCATTTGAGCAGGCATTAGGCAGGGTTATAACTGCACTTGCGGCTTAATTTTATCTGTGTGTAGTGTCAGATATGGAATGACTGTTATCGACACATAGCAGACATAAAAAACAAAATATTTTTCCACAGATGAACGCAGATGAACACAGATAAAACCTTTTTTTGTTTTTTTGTAGGTACGCCAGAATTGATGTTTTGGTATTAATACAACGTCATTATCGGCGGGCACTACCGTGCGAATACCAAAAAATTATCATGGCGCACCTACAACTTTCCTTTTGTTTTTATCTGTGTTCATCTGCGTTTATCTGTGGATAAAAAGTTTTTTCGTATGTCCGCTAATGACCGAACTCTGACATTCGCTCGATGAGTAAACCTGACACGCTCTGTCAGTTTAAGTTTAACTACTACAAGTTAATATTTTGCGAAAAAAACCTGAAGCTGGAATGCCGAGTCCTGATGAGGGCTGTGACAAATTCAGAGTTTCATTGTGACAAAAGTTGACATGTGAAATAAAAAGTGAATCATTGGTGGTATTATGATTTAATTTGGCACATTTGGAGTATGTCAAAGCACTGCTTAGGAGTAGCAATGTCTTATTTCACTACAATAAACTCCTTTCGTTTTGGTCTCGTCCTGTCTGGTTTTATTTCTCTCGTTTCCTGCGGTGATCTCGAACAGGTGGCTATGCCGGCAAACGAATCACCCACGGCCAGCAGCGTCAGCATCATCGATAATAATGAAGGCGATGCCGTGCCTGGTGACAGCTTGACCGGTAATTATGTTTATACTGATGCAGAAAATGATGCAGAGGGAGAAACGATATTCCAATGGCTACGAAATGGTGATGTTATAAATGGTGCAACAGCTATAGATTATACTCTGGCCGCAGCAGATAGCGCGGCCAATATTTCTTTTGAAGTTACCCCGATTGCGGTTGCCGGCACAACGACTGGCCTCTCAGCGACCTCTGGCATCATCTCGGTGGCTAACAGACCGCCTGTT
>JAFLJY010000204.1 GCA_022712755.1 Gammaproteobacteria bacterium | reverse complement strand
TCTTCCATACGTTCTTCAAGTGTTGCAAGGCTGAAGCTATTCTCTTTAAAGGTCATAATCATGCGATTCTTCATGATATCATCAACAACCGTCTGAAAATTCGCAACTTTCTTGTCGTCATTAATCAGCGTCAGAATGTCCTCATACCAGGTTCTGGTCTTATCAATACCTTCACCAATGGCGACGTGTAAAACCTTATTATCACGAAACAGGTCACTGATCTCGCGAAAATGTTCGGCAGAAAGATCAGTGTCTTCAGTGATGCCTTCGCGTTTTTTGAGGATATCGAACGGTTTGTCAAATTTTTCATCTGCAATGTCGAGTGCAACCTTTCCGAATAGTTGTATAAATCGACGGTAGGCATCCCAGGCAAAACGTGCATTGCCGGTCTGTTTAATCAGGCCGGGAAGGGTGGTCGAATTCAGGCCAAGATTTAGGATGGTATCCATCATACCGGGCATTGATAACGCTGAACCTGAACGCACCGATAACAGCAACATGTTGTCAGCATTGCCAAAACCTTTGCCGGTATCTTGCTCAAGCGCCTTAATCTGCTGCTGTACCTGCGCCATCAATTCATCAGGTAGTTCACGTTTTTCTGTAGCGAGATAACTCAGACAGGCTTCAGTGGTGATAACAAAACCGGGCGGCACGTTAATGCCAATTTGGGTCATCTCACAAAGGTTGGCACCTTTTCCGCCCAGCAGTTTTTTGTTCTTGCCGTCGCCGTCTTTAAATGAATAGGTGTAGGATGTGCTTGTGGTTTTGGCTGTCATTTAATATTCCTCCCAGAATGTTCAGTTTCGCAATAACGTCTCATCGCATGTTAACCATATTCATCAAAACGATGTTGATACAGGTCAATTGGCCAGTATCTGCCGGATGTCAGACTGTTACTATCGTCCACAATAGTCGATACTTTACATAAAGCTTGTTAAGTGGCTGTTACAACCCGCTGCTACAATTGACTGCTACAATCGACTCACAAAATTCACCAATAACTCAAGAGTTACAAAATCCATTTATGTCTAAATTAACGCAATCATCATCCTGGAAAGCACTCGAAGAACATTACAACGAAATAAAACATTCGCGCATGCGTGACATGTTTGTTGAAGACCCTCAGCGATTCGAACAATTTTCTCTAAAATTGAACGACATTCTGTTCGACTATTCAAAAAATATTATTAACAGTCAGACCATGGCGCAACTCTATCAACTGGCAGAAGACAGTGAGCTTGGCTCATGGATTAGCAGGATGTTTGATGGCGAGCCAATCAACAACACGGAAAACAGGGCGGTTTTACATACTGCTCTCAGGAATAGAGATGGGCTGCCCGTACTGGTTGATGGCAAAGACGTTATGCCCAGCGTGTGCGAAGAACATGAACGTGTCAAACAACTGGCAGAATCCATTCGTACACGTGCATGGCGGGGTTATCATGACCAGCCAATTACTGATGTTGTTAATATTGGAATAGGCGGCTCACATCTTGGGCCATTGATGGTCACCGAAGCATTAAGGCCTTACTCGTTGCACGACTTGAACGTGCATTATGTATCAAATGTTGATGAGAACCATATTACTGACACACTGGAAAAATTGAACCCCGCGACCACGTTTTTTATCATCGCATCGAAAAGTTTTACCACGCAGGACACCATGGTCAATGCTGAAACGGCCAGACAATGGCACGTCAATGATGTCGGTAATGATAGCCAGATCGACAAACATTTTTCAGCGGTGAGTTCCAATGTAAAAGCCGCCAAAGCCTTTGGTATTGATGAAAAGAATATTTTCCAGATGTGGGACTGGGTTGGCGGACGTTATTCACTGTGGTCGGCGATCAGCCTGCCAATTGTCATCGCTATTGGATCAGATAATTTTGATCAGCTTTTACAAGGTGCTTATGAAGCGGACAAGCATTTTAAAACAGCGCCGTTAGCTGAAAACATTCCTGTCACCATGGCGTTGCTGGGCATCTGGTATAACAACTTTTTTGATGCACAGAGTACCGTAGTATTGCCTTATGACCAGCATTTACATAAATTTCCCACCTACCTGCAACAGGCAGACATGGAAAGCAACGGTAAAGGCGTAAACCGTCAGAATCAGCTGGTTGACTACACCACCGGCCCGGTTTTATTTGGTGAGATTGGCATAGCGGCACAACATGCTTTTTTTCAGTTACTGCACCAGGGTACAAAATTGATACCAGCAGATATTTTGGCACCCGTGTCAAATTTTCATTGTATCGCCAGGCATCATAGAGCACTAATGTCGAATGTGTTTGCACAGACAGAAGCCTTAATGAAAGGAAAAACCGAGCAGGAAGCTTATGCCGAACTTAAAGCAGAAGGGTTGGATGAAGACACGATAAAAGCCCTGTTGCCAAATAAAATTTTTCCCGGAAACCGACCAACCAGCACCTTTTTGTTTAACAGCCTGGACCCTACCACACTGGGCTCACTTATCGCGCTGTATGAACACAAGATTTTTGTTCAGGGTATTATCTGGAACATTAACTCGTTCGACCAGTGGGGTGTTGAGTTAGGCAAACAACTGGCATCGGGTATATTGCAGGAGCTGGATGATAATGAACCAACGAAAGCCCATGACAGTTCTACCAATGGTTTGATTAACTATTATAAAAAACAGCGTTATATCAATAATAAAGAAGATATTAGTTAGCCGACAGAAGCCTCTGACACCCCGGTTATTTCTCCTGAAGGTTATAGATACGAAATTACAGATGCTATTGATTTTTTATTCGGGTATCTATTGAGACCAGGATAGAATAGGGAGGTGGCTGTTTGCTTCATAATGCTATTCATTTTGCATTTAGTATTGTGAAGAAAGCGACCTGACCCCTTTAATTTTCCTTTAATTTTTATATAAACTCACACTTTATCTCAGGGGCTGGATTAACTATTACGGTATCGCAAACGCCTACCAAAAATGTGTTGATCTAGATCAGTGGATAAGGCGGCGTGTACGCATGTGCTACTGGCGTCAGTGGCGCAAGCCCCGTACAAAAGTAGCTAAACTGTTGAAGCTTGGGGTATCTACAAAATGGGCAGTGACTTGTGGCAGCACAAGAAAAGGTCCATGGCGGAGTTCAAAAACACCGGGTATTCAACAGGCGCTGGGCAATAACTATTTAAAAGAGGAAGGTCTCTTCTCATTGAGGGAGGGTTGGATAAAGGTTCATTATCCTAACGGATAATTTAAATGAACCGCCCTGTGCGGAGCCGCATGCAGGGTGGTGTGGGGAGGGTTGACTAGAAGTCAGCCCTTACCCGATTTA
>JAFLJY010000203.1 GCA_022712755.1 Gammaproteobacteria bacterium | reverse complement strand
ACGACGCTCTTCCGATCTCTGGCTGCATAGCCGGTGATCAGGTTCGACCTGCTCCAGTTGCTTGAGCATTTCCTCACTGCCTTTTACATCACGAGAGCTAAGTGCGTGTATAAAACCATTGGCCAACTGTACACCCTGGTTATCAAAAAACAAATCCATTTGCGGCGCGTCTTCTTTACGCAAATATTGGGTGCTTAATAAATCACGGTGAATGGCATTTGCTGCCGGGCAAAAATCCAGCCTGGCATTGACTTTTTTCCCCTGCCAGCCATACAAATGATAAATGTCGGCAGTAAAACCCTGAGCCAGCAAATAATCACGCGCCGACTCCAATATGGTGATGATGCGTTTTGAGCTACCCATAAAAGTTTCACAAATAAAATCAATTTCGCCATTACGCCAGCGTTCATAATCACTGTAACGTAACCGCCGTTGTCGTATCAACAGTTCTAGTGGACTGTAATAACCTAAATCAGTGATGATTTCGTCAACGATGTAATTAACTGTATTCATAAAGGACATATCTAAACTCGTTTTAAACTCACCAACTTATGCTGCTCATTGAATTTAATTTCAAACCGTCCGCATATTCCCGAGTGGGTAACAAATTTCTGTAACTCTGATGCAGGAAATTGTAAAGTGTGTCCATTGTCTGCTTGCACATTAACAACAATACCGCTATTTTTATAATAAGACAGATATTGCTGAGGCGAAATATCCAGGTAGAAGCGCATTTTCTTCATACAATTTACAGATTACTCGCCAGCCAACGATTCCAAAACCATGCGAATTTCACCATAAGAAAAACTTTCACCCAGGTGTTCTTTCACAACACCCATGCTTTCCTTGCCCTTATCATCAAAGGCTTTCTCAATAAGGGCTACCTTTTCTTCATTAACGAAGTCATTAATATTTAACTCACCAAGTTTAATATAATGCGCGATATGAACTTCGATAGTACTGGTAACAAACCCTCTCTTTTTAGCAATTTGTTTTATGCTGTTACCTTGCAAATAAAGTTCATAAGTGATTTTTTTTGTATCCATTTTTATGGGCCTGGCTTTTATAGACCCGGCTTTTTTAGACTCTTTTTTAGAAGCGTCTTCGTCTGATGTAGTTTGCAGAGATTGAATCTGCTCAGAATCTATCTGACAGCTATCACAGTATTCTAAAACCATCGCAGTTAATTGTTTACCGTATTTTTCAACTGTCGATTCCCCAAGTCCTTTGATTTTTAATAGTGCTGCAGGCGTATTGGCTAAGGTATTGGCAACCTGAACCAGCACCTGCTGATGGATGATTCGATAATGCGCCACGTCCTCTTTCATTGCCTGTTCTGTGCGCCATGCTTTTAGCGTCTGCAACAGCTCCGGGTGTGCCACATCGGCAGCATTATAGTCCGCAGTCGCCTTTACAACCTGTGTTTTTGAACTGGCATCAATTTCAGCAAGAGCGAGTGCTTTTAGATAAGAACCGGTTAAAAAGCCTTGCTGACAGCTCTGCAAACAGGCGATCTTTATCGCTAATGCATGCGTTAGAAGATTAACCGCCTGGTTTATTAATTTTTTTAATTCTTTATTATCAGCATCAACGCAAAAAGAAGCCAACCACGCAATCAATCCAGAACGCAGTTTCTCACTAAAATAGTGAGAAGCTTTTTTCACACGATCCTGCAATGCGGCATCTTCCTCAGGCACTTTGTTATCGCTAAACAAAAATTGCAATTGACGAGTGAATTTGTCACCAACTATTATAATTTCATCAAGTGTTTGCCTTTCTATATTATCCAGTTTTTCAATACCGGAAAACTGAATGAGCTTACGGTTTTGTCGCAATAAGTTACTGAGTTTTTTTAAATTAAAATGCAACGTTTGATAATTAAAACACTGCAGTAATAATTTTTGTTGGTAGTGTATTTTAGCGTTGTCCAACTGCTCCTGCGTCGGTGAGTTCTGGCTGGCATCTTGCACAAATTGTGCCACGGTACTATCTGTTTTTACTGAGCGCTGAGTAATAGGTGTACTCAGCACCAAACCTTCAAAGGTTTTGCATCGGCTTAATGCGACATAAACCTGGCCATGAGAAAAAGCTGCATTAGCATCGATAATGGCATGTTCAAAGGTTAAGCCCTGGCTTTTATGGATAGTAATTGCCCATGCGAGGCGTAACGGATACTGGCAAAAACTGCCCAGCACCTGTTCTGTTATTTCTTTGCTTTTTGCATCCAGTGTGTATTTTATATTTTCCCAGATCTCTTTTTCTACCCGTATTTCAGCTTCATCATCAGCACATTTTACGGTGATACTTTGTTTATTAATTTGTGTAATTTGTCCGATTTTTCCATTGAAATAACATTTTTCTGCCGAGCTGTCATTGCGCACAAACATAACCTGCGCACCTTGTTTCAACATTAATTTTTCAGCTGTTGGATAATTATATTCCGGGTAGTCACCTTCAACAGTTGCCTGATAAACAAACGGTTCGGTATCCAGTTTTTGCAGATGCCTGTCATTTATATTATCCGCACTGCGATTATGCGTGGTTAGGGTGATGTAATTGCTTGTATTATAATTACTTACATCAGCCTGGAATGCAGGTTTATATCTTGCGTTAAGTCTTGCTAAAGTGTTTTCATCCAGTCGGTTATCACGCACCCGATTTAACAAGTTAATAAAACTTGCATCAGACTGACGATAAATATGTTTCAGCTCAATACTGACCATTTGTGTTTGCTGAAGTGCATTGCTGCTAAAAAAATAGAAGGAGTCGTAATATTGTTTCAGCAGATTCCAATCATCGTCCTTCACCACGGGTGCAAGCTGATGCAGATCGCCAATCATTAATAATTGTACACCACCAAAAGGCTGATTTTGGTGCCTGTAACGGCGTAACACAGCATCGACACCATCAAGCAAATCAGCACGCACCATACTGATTTCATCTATAACCAGAAGATCAAGACTTTTGATGATGTTGATTTTGTCGGCACTGAAACGGCGGCGTTGGCTTTGTTGCTCTGCTTCACTACCCGGAACAAAAGGGCCAAATGGCATTTGAAAAAAAGAATGTAAGGTGACACCACCTGCATTTATCGCCGCCACGCCAGTCGGTGCAGTGATGATCATGCGCTTGGGCGTATTTTCTTTTAGTTTGTGTAAAAAGGTGGTTTTACCGGTACCCGCTTTACCGGTTAAAAAAATATTGTTACCGGTATACTTTATAAAATCATTGGCTAGTTGCAGTTCGGCGTTAGTTACGATATGGGTTACGGTATGGGTTGCGTTCATTTTTATTACCCATTTTTATAGCCTTGAGCGGGCACTTTACTCTGCCTTGCTGCGTTTTCTAAAACGCCGCATAATACTTATCACCGGTCCCGATAGCGCATAAAGCATAAAGCAAGCAAATAATGTGATTGGCGGATTAATTGCGGCAAATACAAAAATCATAACCACTATTAACATCGCCATAAAAGGGACTTTATTTTTAAAATCGATATCTTTAAAACTGTAATAGGAAACATTACTTACCATCATGACACCGGCAAATACAATTATCACTAACGCGATTATTGATACGTCTTCACCTTTAATACCGTTATCAAAACATGCCCAGACAAAACCAACAACAACGGCAGCGGCAGCCGGACTAGGTAAACCCTGAAAATAACGTTTGTCGGTATTACTCGCTCTGGTATTAAAACGGGCAAGGCGTAATGCGCCAGAGGCTACATATAAAAACGCCGCCAGCCAACCAAGCTTACCTAGTGTATAACTCACATCCACCAATGAAGATAAAGACCATTCAAACATCACCAGAGCAGGTGCTAACCCAAATGATGCCATATCCGCCAGGCTATCGTACTCCGCTCCAAATTCAGTTTGGGTGTTAGTCATACGTGCAACACGGCCATCAAGCCCGTCCAGAATCATGGCAATAAAAATGGCCACTGCAGCATATTCAAACTTGTCCTGGGTGGCAGCAACAATGCCATAAAAACCAGCAAATAATCCTGCCGTGGTAATCAGATTAGGCAGCAAATAAATACCGCGCCTGCGTTTTTTGATGGGTTGTTCTGGTGATGTGTCCATTATATGAATTATGAGTTATGAATTACGAATTATGAATTATGAATTAATAAACCCGTTGTTTTTTTGTCTTTGCTTTTGACTTTAATTCATAATTCATAATTCATAACTCATAATTAATTCTTACTCTTATCAACAATCTTGTTAGCTTTTATCCATGGCATCATAGAACGTAAGCTAGCACCGACTTCTTCAATTTTATGCTCACGGCCTTTTTTGCGTAATGCTTCCAGATTTTTTGCGCCGGAATGCATTTCTTTCAGATATTCTTTAGCAAACTGACCATTTTGAATTTCTTCAAGGATTTTCTTCATTTCAGCTTTTGTATTTTCATTCACAATTCGTGGGCCGCGGGTGACATCACCGTACTCTGCAGTATTTGAAATAGAATAACGCATGTCAGCTATGCCACCCTGATACATTAAGTCAACAATCAGTTTCAATTCATGCAGACATTCAAACTAAGCCATTTCCGGAGCATAACCCGCTTCAACCAGAGTTTCAAAACCGGCCTGTACCAGAGCAGTTGCACCACCACATAATACTGCCTGCTCACCAAATAAATCGGTTTCTGTTTCTTCGCGGAAGGAGGTTTCGATAATCGCAGTACGGCCACCACCGATGGCAGAAGCATAGGATAATGAGATGTCTTTTGCCTTGCCTGAAGCATCTTGTGCGATAGCGATCAGATCAGGAATACCGCCACCATTGACAAATTCACTTCGAACGGTGTGACCTGGAGCTTTTGGCGCAATCATAATAACGTCTAAATCAGCGCGTGGTCTAATTGCATCAAAGTGAATATTAAAACCATGAGCAAAAGCCATAGCTGCACCCTGTTTAATATTGGGTTCAATCTGTTCTTTATAGATTGCCGCCTGATGCTCATCCGGCGCTAACACCATAACCACATCCGCCCAGGCAACACCATCTTCAATGGATTTTACGGCTATGCCGGCAGCTGCAGCTTTAGCCGCAGAACTTGAGCCTTCACGCAGACCAACACAAACATCAACGCCTGAGTCCTGTAAGTTATTTGCATGTGCGTGACCCTGTGAGCCATAACCGATAATGCAAACTTTTTTGTTTTGGATGATAGAAAGATCGCAATCTTTATCGTAATAAATATTCATTGTTGCTTGATCCGTAATTAAGTCATAAGTTATAAGTTGTAAGTCATAAGTTGTAAGTTATGACTTACGACTCGCCTTGTTTCTCGTTCCCACGCTCCCGCGTGGGAATGCGTACCAATCTTGCCAATGTCTTAAGTGTATAAACATGTAGGCAGGTATTCATTCCCACGCAGAGCGTGGGAACGAGGCACGAAGTCTGTTTTTCATTAACAGGGCTTGCACCCCATACCCTTAGCACCACGTCCCATGCCCAGTTGACCAGAACGAACCACTTCCAGCATAGTGATGTGTTCAAGCGCTTTTAGTAGTGCGTCAATTTTTTCACTGTCACCGGTGACTTCCAGGGTATAAGTGGTATCCGTCATATCAATAATATGACCGTTAAAAATATCAACGATACGTTTAACTTCATCACGCGCCTCGTTTTCAGCTTTCACCTTTATCAGAATCAGCTCGCGTTCAACATGAACGTCATCGGTTAAATTTACCAGCTTCACCACATCAATAAGTTTGTTGAGTTGCTTGCATACCTGCTCAACAATTTCATCAGTACCGGAAGTGACTAACGTCATGCGTGACAATGACGGGTCATCGGTTGGCGCTACTGTTAACGACTCAATATTGTAAGCACGAGCTGAAAACAGGCCGGCAACGCGAGACAATGCGCCCGCTTCATTTTCTATTAAGATGGAGATGATATGTTTCATCTCTACTGCTTCACTATTGTCTGCCTCATATACCATATTAACTACACCAGAATCATTTCATTCAAACCGGCGCCGGTTGGAATCATCGGATACACGTTTTCTTCGCGATCAGTAATAAAATCAAGAAACACCAGGCGGTCTTTTTGTTTAAAGGCTTCATCCAGTGCCGGACGTACATCTTCCGGCTTTTCTACTTTAATACCAACGTGGCCATAACTTTCTGCCAATGCAACAAAATCCGGCAGGGCATCAAAATACGACATGGCATAACGTTTTTCATAGAAGAACTCCTGCCACTGTCTTACCATGCCCATATAACCATTATTCAAATTAATAATTTTTAGTGGTAATGAATACTGCTTGCAGGTAGATAATTCCTGAATACACATCTGAATACTGGACTCACCGGTGATACAGGCAACCATTTCACCCGGGTGCGCCAGTTGCACACCCATCGCAGCAGGTAAACCAAAACCCATGGTGCCAAGACCGCCGGAATTAATCCACTGACGCGGTTTATCAAAACCATAATACTGTGCAGCAAACATTTGATGCTGACCCACATCCGAGGTAACAAAAGCATCACCATGGGTTGCTTTATATAATTCTTCAACCACATACTGCGGTTTGATTATTTTGCTATTTTGATCATATTTAAGACAATCCTGAGCGCGCCACTCATTAATCTGTGCCCACCATTTTTCTATCGCGCCCAGGTTTGACGGCTCAGTTATTTTGGCCAGCTCTGCATTAATCGCATCCAGTACGGGGGCGACTTCACCCACGATGGGAACATCGACTTTTACATTCTTGGAAATAGAGGCAGGGTCAACATCAATATGAATGATTTTTGCTTCTGGGCAGAATTTTTCCAGGCTACCGGTAACACGGTCATCAAAACGTGCGCCAATGGCAATCAGCACATCACAGTGATGCATACTCATATTGGCTTCATAGGTTCCATGCATGCCCAGCATGCCTAGTGACAGCGGATCACTAGCCGGAAACGCACCTAATCCCATCAGGGTTTGGGTAATCGGATAACCCAGTGAACGCGTAAAAGTACGTAACTGCTCAGAGCCATTGCCTAAAATCACACCACCACCACTGTATATCATGGGTCGTTGTGCAGATTTGATTAATTCAATGGCGCGCCTTATCTGGCCATTATGACCTTTAACCGTCGGATGATATGAGCGCATTTCAATTTTAGACGGGTATTCAAATTCAGTCTTTTCAGCAGTAATGTCTTTTGGGATATCAATAACAACAGGACCGGGACGACCCGTTGTGGCAACATAAAATGCTTTTTTGAATATCAAAGCCATATCCTTAACATCATTAATCAAAAAATTATGTTTAACAATAGGACGGGTAATACCAACAGAGTCCACTTCCTGAAAAGCATCATTACCAATCAGGTGACTTGGCACCTGGCCGGTAATGACAATCATCGGAATAGAGTCCATATAAGCAGTCGCAATGCCTGTGACCGCATTGGTTGCACCTGGACCGGAGGTGACCAGTACCACGCCCGGTTTACCGGTGGCTCTGGCATAACCGTCAGCCGCATGGGTTGCGCCCTGTTCATGACGAACAAGAATATGCTGCACATCATCCTGCTTATAAAAAGCATCATAAATATGCAACACGGCACCGCCCGGGTAACCAAATACGTAATCAATACCTTCTGCTTTCAGGCATTCAATAATTATTTCTGCGCCGGTTAATTCCACTGTAATCTTTATCTCACTAACTATTTAAATTTCTCGTTCCCGCGCTCCTGCGTGGGAATGCGTACCGTGATCACCGTTAGCCCTGGTATGCGTTACCACGCAGGAGCGTGGGAACGAGAAAGGACGGAGCAGTAGCACACGGATGTGCCGTTCACGTACCAAAGGACGGAGTAGTAGCACACGGATGTGCTGTTCACCTGCCTGCAGCAGGCAGGCGCACCAAAGGACGGAAAAGCGAACCGTGTATTCTAAACGGTTACCCGGTAAATTTCACGTACAATTTTTCCGGACATTTTGTCAGTTTTTCATGGTCAGGATGCACGGTATTTCGCGGTGCAATGGATGGCAAATAATGATGTTAAGGGATGGATGATTGACTAGCTCTTGAGTACGCACCTCACTCCACAGGTTACGCCTCGTTTTTTTTCTTCACGTGGGAATCAGTGGGTTTTTATCATACAAACGAGGGCAAAAAGCAACAGTGGTATTAAACTTTTACCCTGCTCATCCTTTCCATCCTTTGGTGCGCCTGCCTGCTGCAGGCAGGTAAACGCCACGTCCATATGGCACTTTCTTATACAAAAATCAGTAATCCTCTTCTTCTATATCACCACCCGCCGCTTTTGTTAATGATGTTTTAATGGCATCAGGTGAAGGCATGATGTTCATAAAGCTGTTAGAGCCCATCATACTTAAATCAGGGAAGTTAATGGCAATGCGGAATCGTGCATGCAATGCTTCAACTTCATCACCCGTCACCAGAATTTCATAGGGAAGATGTGCGGTAGAACGAATTTCTTTAAAATCAACCTCGTTCATTATAAATGAATCATCCATGTATTTATTGCCGGTGCCTTCAGAAGACAAAGCAACACCAAATAAAGTTTGTTTCGCACCCGGAACATCAATACGAAAAACCCTGGTAGCACCCCCTGCTTTTTCAGCCAGACCTTTTTCGACCGCTGCCACGGCTTTTTCATAACTAGCATATGATGCTAAAGAATAAGGCTCGTCAAAATATTCCATACCAAATGTATAGTGATAACCGGCAATATCATCTGCGTCCATACCTTCATCCGGACCGTATTCTTTAATAGATCCTAAAGCCGCACCTAAAGCAGCCGTTACTGCGGAGACATCACCTTTAATATGATAGGCCGCAGCCATGTATGCAGGATTGGTGTAGGTAATTTGAATCTGATCAGCTACTTTTGTAATGGCAACACGTTGACCAGCAGCATAACCCCCACGCTGATGAGAAGCCGCCAGTTTCTTCAGCGTATCACTGGTAACAATAATGACATGCGCAGATTCATAAGGCGAGTAGTCACCAACTACTTCAAAACCATTATCGGTTAATGATTTTTTAACACCATCTATTTTGTCTGCAACTACACCAGTAGACATTGAAGCTAAAATAAAGGGTTTCATTTCTGCGGCAGCATTTGCCACCATCGATGCCATACTTATCAGTGCTGCTGCGGTAACAGCAAGCATTTTTGTATTCACTTTTATCATGTTATTTCACTCCGAAGATTTTTCTGATTGGTTTCTTTTGCCTAACGCGCCCTGTAGTAATAGATTATTCCGGATTGTTTCAGATTATAGATATAGGTTTAATCTATCCGCTAACAGAAACCCGGTTCGATAATGTAAATAAAAGCATGATGTTATGCAAGCTTTTTCAGCAAATAATCAACGCGCTCTATAGTTTATAATATTCTTATGCAGCATCCTCATTCCCACGCTCTGCGTGGGAATGCAGAGCCTCACTCGCCACTATGGTGCTAACTTCCAGCAAACACCCATAGCCAGATACTAGCACTGGATATCGCCAATGCTCAGCTTCTTTAGCCCACATCTGCCTATCCTGCAGACCGATATGCATTCCCACGCAGAGCGTGGGAACGAGTCAATGCATACCAAAATGCTCCGCTGTCATCTCGACCTCAGGGAGAGTTCTTGTTCTCCGTGGTATAAGATCTCTCCCTGAGGTCGAGATGACAACGTACCTGGGCATAAAAAAAGACCCAGTCCCGGGTCTTTTTTATCATGCCAAAAAAGATTAACTCAGTATCTCCAGGCCCATCCTGCCTGAACCTCCCACTGAGACATCTCGATTTCTATTTGTGTTGAACCGCCATCTAATGGGTTATTACCCTTGACTGAGTTCTCTGGTGCGAACATACCTGAAATATTAAACTCCTGATTGTCACCAACACGCATTGTCCAGCCTAGCGTTATATGTTCTTCAATCACAGCAGGTGCCAATACGTTAAAAAATACTTCCGATTCAGGAATCGGTTGATCTGCATGACTGTAACCCACACGGAAAGTATTGCTACCTACATCAACCTGATAACCTATTTTATAAACCGTCATGTCTTCCCAGCCAAATCCTGCTCCATTAGTACCGCCCAGACAACCTGACGCATCACCCGGGTTACAAAACAGAAATAAATTAGAGATAGGATTCGAAACAGTCGCCACACCACTGTATTTAATTTCCTGAATATCAGCCACAATCATGCCTGATGAACCTACCTCAATAGCAATACCGAGTGTATAGGTCACAGGAATATCAAAATTTCCGCCATTAGCAAACAGGCCGGCGTATTTATCAAACTCATCCATCTTGACTTTAGACTGGTAACTCGCGCCAACACGAACACCATCACTGACTTCACCCTGATAACCGAATTTAAGCCCGAAACCAATAGCGGTATCATCTTTACCACTGGATAGATTAGCCGGGTCTACAGAAAAGCCAGCAAAGTTAGACAAACCTTCAGCAGAGAATTTTTGTCCAACCAATAATACACTGGCACCAATCGCATGTTTATCACTTATTTTATTGGCAACGCTAACATTAAAAAACGCCTGTTCCAGATTGATGCCAGTGTCACCATCGCCAAAGGTACCTGCGCCACCAGGGGTGGCTGCTGCAGGATAGTCTGTATTCATACCACCATTACCATAAACTGCCACGCCCACGGTAGTGGTTTCATCTATTTGCCAGTTATAACCAATGTTTGGAATAAAAAAGAAATCACTGTCACTTTCATATTCTGTACCAGGTACTGCATTAATAAAAGTATTTGGACCAGGAGGTGGGTTAGGGCCGACAGGTGTACCGGTAACCGTATAACTACGTGGCGAAGGACTAAACACCGCCAGACCCACATCAAAACGCTCACCCACAAATGCCATACCGGCCGGATTGGTGGCAGATGCCAGCGCATCCTGAGAAAAAGCAGCACCCGCGCCGGCCATGCCTTTCTCTTTGGTGCTGACTCCATGCATAAAATACCCATTTGTCGCGTTAACCACGGGGGAAACCAGTACGCTTGACACGGCTATTGCCAAAAGCGATTTTTTTACAGATGTTCTCACTATTTATACCTCCAACGGCAGATTTGTAGCCTGTTACGACTATCTATTTATAATTATTGATTATTGCTGAGTTTTATTTGCGTTCAATTATGTGGCCATAAGATAATTGGAAACTTGACACATGTCAATTAATAAACCGGCTTTTTTTGTCATTTTATGTCTTTATTTAAGCGCAACTTTGTGCAATTAATAACGTCTATAACTAAAGAAAAAATGCTTACATGGATACACAGGATGAACAGGATGGAGTAATAGCACATAATATATGCTGTTTACGAACCTAATGATAATGATAGAGTAGTGGTGCAGGGACGTACTGTTTACGAACCCAAGGATGGACACAATTTTTTATCCTGTTCATCCTGTGTATCCATGTAAATAAAACATTTCACAAGTTCAACTTATATAATGTTATCCACCAACTTTATTAAATTACTTTTTTTTAAAAACATCAGCATCAACCTATTTATGCTGCTAACACTATTAGCAACATCAACCGCTACTGCTAATTTACCCGTTTTAGGCGATCCTACACTGGACAGCTTTAGCAGCAAAGAAGAAAAACAACTCGGGCTGGCTTTTTACCGTTCTTTACGCGCCAACCTGGTTTTCATTGATGACCTGCAGATCAATGACTACCTCAAAAGTATCGGTCAACGTCTGGCTTCACGCTCGGATGCTGCGGGTGATGAATTTCATTTTTTTATCATTAAAGCACCGACGATCAATGCTTTTGCCGGCCCTGCTGGTTACATAGGCATACATACCGGGTTAATTCTGGAAGCTAAAAATGAAAGCCAGCTCGCCAGTGTGCTGGCACATGAAATTGCCCACGTTTCACAGCGTCACCTGGCTCGTGCGTTTGATAACTCTGGCCAGTCAACCGCCCTCACCATTGCGACTTTACTAGCGGCAATTTTAATCGGCACGCAGGATTCTCAGGCGGGGCAAGCCGTTTTATTATCAGGCATCGCCGGTAATGCCCAGTCTTCAATCAACTTCACTCGAAGCAATGAGTATGAAGCAGACCGTGTCGGCATAGGCATTCTTGCCGATACCGGCATTAACCCGGAAGGCATGGTTGAATTTTTTGAAATACTACTGGATAAAAGCCCGGACGGAGACATGGAATATTTGCGCACCCACCCGTTAAGCAGCAACCGTGTTTCTGAAGCAAAAAATCGCTTAACGGATAAAAGTGAAGCATTACCAAATGATAGCCTGGACTTCCAGCTCACCAAAGCCCGCCTGATTATTTTGCTCAGCAAACAACCGGCATACTACCTTGATGACGACGTTGTCGGTACTGATTTTGTCGGGCAATATCAGAAAGCACTTGCTGCCATTCGTTTGCATAAAACCGACCTTGCCATTTCAATTCTGAATCAATATTTAGAAAAACATAAGCATCCCTGGATTCGCCTCGCGCTGGCAGAAGCCTACACCGTCAAAAAACAGGATAAAAAAGCACTGGAAATTTTAAGTGTTTTAGCGAACCTGTATCCTGGTTATTTACCTGTCACTATGGCTTACGCAGAGGCCCTTAATCGCAACAAAATGCCGGAGAAAAGCATCACCCTGTTAAAAAAACAATTACAGATGCATGATGATGGCACAGTCTATAAAGCATTAGCCAAAGCATATTATGCCAATGGACAGGTCGCTGCTGCATTAGAGTCCACTGGTGATCAGTATGCGCGCCAGGGGTATATTGAGCTTGCCATACAACAATACGACAACGCGCTACAACAGGACAATATAAGCCAGTCAACAAAACAACGGCTGATTGCTGCAAAAAAAGCGTTAAAAAAAATAATGAAAGAACATAAAGATTGGCCTTAAAAGTAAGCGCCACCCTCACCTGGCACTCACACCAGGCATAGTCATTAGTAGATACTTATATTCTGCCAACTGTTTGAACAGAGTAACAAAGTCACATAACTGCTTGTTTTTTTCATTAAAAACCCTTGCCTTATATCACTTTAAGAGTATGCTATATATCCCTATTCAATTATGAATATAATCCTACAAAAATACTATTAGGAGGAAGAAGGAATGCGGCTAACCGCACATATACTAACCACAACTGCATCTATCGCTGCCCTCATCGGCTGCCTTGGATTTGCACCGACTATTGCTAGCGCTAACGAAGCAGCAGATCTTGCCAAAGGCAAAGCATTATCATTTGACAGAAAGAAAGGTAATTGCCTGGCCTGCCATATGATTGAAGGCGGAGAATTAGCCGGCAATATCGGCCCGCCATTAATTGCCATGAAAGCACGCTTCCCTGACTACGACAAACTTCGTGCTCAGATCTATGACGCTCGCATAAACAACCCCAATACCATTATGATTCCTTTCGGCCCACATGCTGTGATATCCGATAGCGAAATCGATTTGGTAACAAAGTTCATTCACACACTATAAAGGTCAGAAGGTAAGACTAGATGAATCAGAATAGAAGAATACTATTAAAAAGCACTATTGTTGCCGGTGCAACAGGCATCGCAATAAGCGCAGGATTATTAACCCCTAAAACCGTTTTGGCCGCATGGCCTAAAGCCGCATTTGAAGCCAAAGATGCCAATAAAGCACTGGAAGCCTCCTTGGGCAGCTCAAGCACAACAACAAGTGGCGACATTAAACTAAAAGCACCGGACATCGCAGAAAACGGTGCCGTTGTACCGGTTACTGTTACCAGTAAAATTGCTAACACAGAATCCATCAGCATTATTGTTGCAGAAAATGGCACACCTTTGGCTGCCACCTTTAACCTTGGTGCAAATACAAAAGGTTTTATTTCTACCCGTATAAAAATGGGTAAAACATCCGATGTTACCGCAGTTGTAAAAGCAGGCGGCAAACTATACAGCACAACTAAAAACGTTAAAGTTACCATCGGTGGTTGCGGCGGTTAAGTCGTGGTTTAAATATAGCAGTTGAATAAAACATCAGGCATAAAATTCAAGAGGTTAAATAAAAAAGATGGCAAAATCATCAATTAAAGTACGCGCTAAGGTCAAAAATGGCGATGCAAAAGTAAAGTGCTTAATCAGCCACCCAATGGAAACGGGGCTGCGCAAAAACAAAAAGACAGGCAAGTTAATTCCCGCAAAATTCATTCAGGAAGTCGTATGTGAACACGGCGGTAAAACCGTAATGAACGCACAGTGGAATGCCACTATTTCTAAAAACCCTTTTCTTTCATTTGCATTTACCGGTGCTAAATCAGGCGACATGATTAAGATTAGCTGGGTAGACAATACGGGTAAAAGCGACTCTACTGAAGCCAAAATGAAATAACTGGGTGTTTTAATCGAGTGCCAGACTCAAACTACCAAAATCGGGCACTCGATAAGCATTCCTTCAATACTATGTTGGCACAACAAAAAGGTGAACCATGAAAATAATTGCTACTGCATTATCTGTTTTGCTGGTCGCTGCTACACCCTTTGCAGCCCAGGCAACGCCAGATGATGACCTTAAAGCATTCCGTGCGTACTTTACGAATAAATTTCCAAATGTACCGCAAAATGACTTTATTAATGGCGTTTACGCGCTAGACGCTGCTTCACGTGAGCAGTGGGAAGAATTTGAAGAGTTTCCTTCATACGAAATTGCCGTTGATAACGGCGAAGGTAAGTTCCATACAGCATTTGCAAACGGTAAAAGTTATGCAGACTGCTTTCCTAACTATAAACAAGGTATAAAACAAAATTATCCTTATTTTGATACTGACAAGGGCAAGGTTGTTACCCTGGAAGGTGCGATCAATAAATGTCGCACTGACAACGGTGAGAAAAAGCTAAAATGGAAAAAAGGCGAAATCACTGAAATCAGTGCCTATTTAGCCTCACTGTCACGCGGACAGATCATTAATATAAAAGTACCTAATGATGCAAAAGCCATTGCGGCTTATAATCGAGGTAAAAAACATTTTTGGTCAAAACGCGGGCAGTTAAATATGGCTTGCGCTGACTGCCATTATTACTATTCTGGCAGTAAAATCCGTGCTGACATCTTAAGTACTGGATTTGGTCAGGCATCCGGTTTCCCTGTTTATCGTAACAAATGGGCAGGCATGGGTACTATACAACGCCGTTATGCTGGCTGTAATAAACAAGTCCGCGCCAAACCATTTAAAGCCCAGAGTGATGAATACAATGCACTTGAGTATTACCACACCTACATGAGTAACGGCCTGGAAATCAACGGTCCCAGCCAAAGGAAATAATGAAAAAGTAAGACCTGCAATAATTAAACCCGAAATATAGGAATATAAACCGGGTTTGATTATTACGATAAAAAGCAGCGATAAAAAGCAGCGACAAAAAAAGCCCTGAACAATGTTCAGGGCTTTTTTTGTGTTATAGATAAAAGATGCTTGTCTATAACTATTTATATGGTGGGCCGTGAGCGACTTGAACGCTCGACCATCGGATTAAAAGTCCGGTGCTCTACCAACTGAGCTAACGGCCCATATCTTTTCTTTATGCTCCCCAAATCCGTGAAGAACATCATAATCAAGAGGCGCGAATCTTACATGGTGTTGCACAAAAAAACAATATTTATCAGCAAGATGTCCATATCTAATTTATACTAGAAAAATATCGTGTCGGGTCTGAGACCCCTGCCTCATTAAATCCTTTTCGTCGTAATTGGCAAGAATCACAATTTCCACAAGCCTCGCCCTCAGCATTAGCCTGGTAACAGGATACCGTCTGTGAATAATCAACCCCTAGCTTCAAACCTATGCTGATAATTTCTGCTTTGCTTTTATCTATTAACGGGGTATGAATAGTTAATAGCTTGCCTTCAACGCCAGCTTTTGTTGCTAAATTCGCCATGCTCTCATATGCACGAATAAATTCAGGACGGCAATCTGGGTAACCAGAATAGTCAACCGCATTAACACCAATGAATATATCCTGCGAAGATAGAACTTCTGCTACTGCCAACGCATGAGATAAAAATAGTGTGTTTCTCGCTGGAACATAGGTTACCGGTATGCCGGCCGTTGACTCTACTGGAACCGGAATAGTATCGTCAGTTAAAGCCGACCCTGACATCACGCCGTCATCTATATGAATAACTTGATGGCTTGCAGTATTTAATTGTGCCAGTCGTGACGCTGCATTAATCTCAGACAAACTTCGCTGCGCATAATTAAAACTTATCGCATGACATTCAAATTTCCGACTGGCAATAGCCAGCACGGTAGCAGAATCCAGGCCGCCGGATAATAGTACAATTGCTTTAAGCATAATTGTTAATTGTTAATGAAAAGCGGCGTTGTCTGGTCCAGGTTAATTATTAGCATAGGTGTTATATTTTAAGTTTTTCCATCCTTTGGTTCGTTAATCGCACCGCCTTCCTGGCTCTTTGCGAAATACCGTCCATCCATGGACATAACGGTACATCCCTGTACCACTACTCATTAACCATTAACAATTAACCATTGCTTTTCAAACTCCTGGTTTATCGCCCCATAAGTATTTATGCAGCTGTATTTGAAAGCGCACATTAAGTTTATCTCTTAATACCCAGTTGGCGAGTGTTACAGCATCAAGCTGATCGTGGCCTGGTGAAAACAAAATTTCACACTTATTTTCAAGTTTGTATTTTGCAATAAGTAGCTTGCTCCAGCGATAATCGTTTTCATCACAGATAACAAATTTAATCTGGTCATGCACGTTTAAAAACGTAAAGTTTTCAAACTTGTTTTTATCTTCTTCTTTTGACGCAGGCGTTTTCACATCAAGCACTTTAACCACGCGTTTATCTACCTGATCAACCAGAACAGCGCCACTGGTTTCTAAAGACACATCATAATCCAGGTCACATAATTGATTGAGCAGGGTTATGCAGTTTTTTTGCGCCAACGGCTCACCACCGGTAATCGTGACATGCGGGGTGCTGTGTTGTTTGACATTATTGATGATACTTTCAATGTCCATCCACTCACCGCCAGCAAAGGCATAGGCTGTAT
>JAFLJY010000232.1 GCA_022712755.1 Gammaproteobacteria bacterium | reverse complement strand
AGCATCAGAGTTGAATGGCGCTTACTTTAAGGTGTTTCAGGTTGTTTTTTTACTAACCACCCTGGTATGAGTGTGTTTTGTAATGTAGGTTGGCGCTGAGGCACGAAGCCCAACAGGCCGGCTGATTCTAGCTTCATTTTTGGGCTTCGTGCTTCAGCGCCAACCTACGAAGAACCTGCTTTTGCAATTATCCTTTGCTTAAGTAAGTGCCATTCGGGACAGACCACGGTTTTTATTTCCACTTAAAATGTAAAGCGGTGGTCTGTCCATTCAATTTAATGAAAATACAGGCCTGCTTTTCTTAGCTGCATGAGAAGTATTTCATTCTGACAATAATTCCTGTCCTGCATGGTTTTTTGATCGGGTTTATTGATGTGTGTCAATTTATAAAACAGATAACTGGGTGTTTCCACTCATGTTAAAAAATAGATGTTTTGATAAGGTGTGTTTGTGAATCAGTACCGGTAAACATCTTCAAGAAACTCTCGGACAGGCTCCTGGTGATCCTGATTTTAATAGAGCGCACCTGTTTATATCCCAGAACTCAAACAAATTATATAAATATAAATATAAATTTAATGAGATATACCATGACATTTCAATTTGCACAGAAAATAATTACGCCACTATTAATGTTGCCATCGTTATCATTCGCTTCTATGACATTCACGGACTCCGTAGCATTCGAAGCAGCCATCAGTAATAGTTCGACGACCTATATGTTCAATGATACGGCTGGAGATTTTACTTTTTTCGATTATGGCGATTTTACAGCGAGCCTGACAAATCCTGTGTCGGGTGCCAGCCCACGTAACACTGGTTCAAGCCTTCAAATACAGACATGGAATCACCTGAGTTCGCTTGATTTTGTACTTGACAGTGCAACCTCTTATCTGGCTTTTGACTGGACGAATTCCGATGAGACTGGCGATATCCTTGAACTTACCATAGCTGGTTCAAACTACACCTTCTCGGGGAAGTCAAGCGGGTTTTTCGGGATTATTCTGGATAGTGCTGTTACTACTTTTAGCTTTGGTGATACAGAAGGCGGTGGTCGGGCACTTAAGTACGCCACGATAGATAACCTGCAGTACGAATCCATAAGCAATGTACCCGTACCCGCAGCAGTCTGGCTGATGGCTTCCGGTCTACTTGGTTTAATGGGTGTTGCAAAACGCAAACGTTGATTTAAGCCAGCCGTTTCCGTAAAGAGTCTCGGGAGTGAGAAAAATCGGCTCTTACCCGGTTGGCCAATTATTTTATAAACTTAGTAGGATCTAAACGAATTATGAAAACGCTAAGAAGAGCTGTATACACAAGTATATTAACGTTTCTACCCTTTGTAACGCAGGCAAGCACAATAGCAAGTAGCATGGTGCCGATCACAGAATCAGCGCAATCTTTTTCGACCACGATTGGTGTTCCCCAACCCTATTTCGGAGTAACCCTGGACGTTATAGCCAAAGGTGACTACGGGAAGCAGCGTGGAGAAACGTTTGTGTTTAAACTGGACGATTCTGAAATCCTTAATTGGCAGTGGGATACTGGACCACAAACGATAGAAAATTATGAAGATTTTGATTATACGCTGAGTGGAACTGTGTTTATTGATCAGACTATATGGGATGCGGTTGCAACAGATGGGATGGTGAACATTTCATGGATTAACGGAGAAGATGTCGAGCCCTTCAGCACGAGAGGGGGAGAGGATTATGTGTCATGGACGCTTTCCGGGAATACATCACCCGTACCTGTTCCAGCAGCAATCTGGTTGTTCGGTAGTGGTTTAATCGGGCTGATCGGTGTTGCACGGCGCAAAAAGTGCCAGTTGGCTTAACTTTATAGAGAAATCTGGCGTGTTTCCATCGTGTATTCACTGACCAAATTTCACTCTCACCTATTTAAGGATTACGTATGAAGAAATATAGAAATTTTTGTCTCTATGCCAGCTTGTTGGTCACAACGGTGTTTGCTAACACCGTCTATGCAGGAACCATAACCGTCACCAACAATTTCGAAATTGGTTCTACAAACATGAACGAAACAATGGAGATGTTCTCCTTCGCACCAATATCAAATGTAATCGACATAGCTTCGATCAACGGAGGGCAAATCGTCACTGACGGCAAGGGAAATGCACAACCCATCACTATTAGTGTTCAATTTGAGGATAAAACCCTTTTCCAGGTATTTGAAAGGGTGCTAGAAGCCAACGAAACCTTGTTGCTGTCTTCGCTAACTT
Source organism: Gammaproteobacteria bacterium (assembly GCA_022712755.1). Taxonomy (GTDB): domain Bacteria; phylum Pseudomonadota; class Gammaproteobacteria; order SZUA-229; family SZUA-229. Next base: position 7,961 of record JAFLJY010000232.1, on the reverse strand, counting down.
CGGATGATTTTATCGACTTTGCCCCTGCGACTATAAAAGGTATTTTGTTTAGCGCGCCCTTTGTTGGCAATTTAACGACGAATCCCTTTTTATTCATCCCCAAACTTACTGAATTTACACTCATTACACAGGCACCCTCGGCTGTACCGGTTCCGGCTGCGGTGTGGTTATTTGGTTCAGGTTTAATTGGTTTGATTGGCATAGCACACCGTAAACGTGCCCGTATCTGAACCGTCTTTCACAAAAACAGGGAACTCAACAACCACCAGCTAAAGCTGGTGGGTTAGTATTATGGACTAAAGTCCGGATACGGGTCATATAGACCCGTTTATTTATCCGTCCCAAAACTATTGTCACCTTTTTTCGTTACCATACGGTGCATGGAAGTGAGAAATAGAATTATTAAAGAGTCCCTGAATCAACTTCGTCATTCCGGCATGTTTGTAGCCGGTATCCATACTTCAGGTTGCTGCTATGCCAGCAAATGGATACCGGCTACAAACATGCCGGTATGACGTTGCTATGTATTTTGATACTACTACTTTTTATACCCACGCAAGGTGCGGCAACAAGAAAAGCATGATAGATAAATCTGACCGCCTAAAGGCGGTGGTTTTAACCTAAAAAGGGACTAATAATGATGAACAAAACAACTCCATTGATGCTAACGGTATTCGCAGTTTCATTATGGCTGGTCACTGCCTCTGCCAAAGCAGCCACCATCGCCAGCACCACCTTGTCATTTTCGTCAGTAACATACGCCGCACCATTTAATATCACATTTGATGGTTTGGTGATTGACTGGAGCACACCAGTAATGGCAGGTGTGATTGACGAAACCGATTTAACCAGCCTGACGTATACGCTGACAGATCAGATGGAGGGACTGCTGTTTATCAGGACCAGGTGATCATCAACTCAATTGTGCAATCCATTGGCGGGGTCAGTCGAAATCTGGCAGGCCTTAGTTTTAGTTACGATGTTTCTACTATTCCTGCAGGCTTCGTAGCACTCGACCAGTTTGACAGCGATGTGCCCTCTGTGCAGGAAAATGATGCAGTTGGTATCACATATAACGTACGTGACTCAAATAATGATTTTTACTTCGACGTTAGTGCATTCTCTGACGGAGTGGAGCTTAACTCTTCGAGATCAGCATACACATCCTCAACCGTTGTTAGCGCGGTGCCTGTACCGGCTGCGGTGTGGTTATTTGGCAGTGGTTTATTGGGTTTAATCGGTGTTGCCAGGCGAAAACGCGCTAACCCGTAATTATGTCCAATCTGAATCATTTAATTATTTGAATAATTTGGCGCTTCAAAATCAAGTCATTTCTTTGCGAGATACTTCCCATGCCTTTCGTTTTATAGCCCTTTTCTTAAATCTCAGGAAACAACAATGAAAAACAAATTTATAAAATCAACCACTCTACTGGCGGTAACGATGGGCATGCTTAGCACGGTTAATGCTGCACTTTATGACCGTGGTAACGGCATGATTTACGACAGTGAGCAGAATTTAACCTGGCTACAAGATGCTAACTACGTTGTGACATCAGGCTATGCTGCGGCTAATGCGGTTTTTGTTAGCGGCAATAAATCAAGAAACAACGTACTAACAGATGGTCGAATGGGTTGGGATGCTGCACAAACCTGGGTATCAGGTTTAACGGTTGGTGGTTTCAATGACTGGCGTTTAGCCACGGTAACGGATAGGGCGATGTGGGTTGTGACTACAGTGTGACTGGTGGTACTGACTGCGGTTACAACATCGATACATCGACCTCTGAATTAGCTTACATGTGGTACAACATTCTGGGTAATACGCCGTTTTTTGATGTAAACGGTATTGAGCAAGCTAACTGGGGACTCAATAATACAGGTGCAGATGGTGTTAATTTTTCAAATATACAATCTGATCTTTTAGCTCCCTCGACTAGCTTTTACTGGACAAGGACAGAATATGCGAGCAGTGCTACATCTACGCTAAGAAGTAGTGCATGGACCTTTAATTCTGACTGGGGTATGCAGAATTTCAATGCAAAAGAACAGGACTACTTTGCCTGGGCGGTGCGCTCGGGGGATGTGACTGTAGTACCCGTACCCGCTGCGGTGTGGTTATTTGGTAGTGGATTAATCGGGCTGATCGGTATCGCACGCCGCAAGCGCACTTATTAACTCGGCAGTCAAATATCGCACACACAAAGCATCAATAAACACCCCTAGTCTACGTTGTAGATTTTATTAAGGACTAGCCATTAACTGCAATCTACGCCTTAACTAGGGAGTTTTCTTAATACCTTGAGCGCACAATATTTAACTGCCGAGTTGATACCGTTTCCACTTACAAAATATTGTTTCAATTAAGGATGATTGCTCTTGCCAGGAAGGCCGCGGATTGTGCTACCCGGCACGCCATTACATCTTATCCAATGTGGTAATAATCGTCAGGCATGTTTCTATACCGATGAAGATTATCTCACCAATCTTGAATGGCCAGGGGAATATGCCGACAAGTGTGACTGTTCCATTCACGCCTATGTTTTGATGACCAATTATGTGCATCTCCTTATCACACCACATTCAGCAGAATCTGCCGGCGCGCTAATGAAAAGGCCTGGGCAGCGTTATGTCCGTGCCACTACTCCGTCCTCTCCATCCTTTGGTTCGTTAATCGCACCGCCTTCCTGGCTCTTTGCGAAATACCGTCCATCCATGGACATAACAGCACATCCATGTGCCACTACTCATCACGGTGATGAATAAGTTTAATCAGTTGAACTGATGAGTCGTTACCATATTCAGATTTTATTATTCCCGCTACCCTCTTTGCTTTATCTAATGTTGATAGCAGGTCAATTATAATTTGATATTTTTTTATTTGTTGGCGTTGGTCTGGGTCTGGGTCTTGTGTCATGTTTTCTGCAGGTGTCTGATCGTTTTTGTGCTGGTTGTTGTCATTTTGATTTAACTCAAGCGCTGATGCATCTACTTCAGTAGCAGCCTCTGTATTTTCGATCGTTATATTTTCTATTGTTATATTTTCTATCTCTCTAGCCGATTCTTCTGCTTCTCTACGAGCCATCTCTTCATCATAACGTGTGGTTCTTTTATTTATTTCTGCTTCCAGTTCATCTTCGGGCAAACAAGTGAGTAACGCTGCATCCTGGAACAGAATTTTATAAACTTCTGGCAGTGCATCAAGCTTGATTTTGTTGTGTTGAATTTTGCCTGCTTTTTCAGATATTTCTGTTTTAATTTGCGTGCAGATCTGCTCGATGCCAATTTCAAGCCCGCGTATTCCAGCTTTTCCGCTTACTGCAGATTCAAATCGACTGCGTTTCAAAAAGGGTGTTAAGTCACATTTTTTGAACGCATTGATTTGTTTATCAATGATTTGATTATCGATAAAGCGTTGTATTTCCTCGATGCCTGACTGGATATATTGCTGTTTGATTTCAAGTTTTCGAGTTTTAATTTGGCGTTCCAGTGATAAACGTGCCTGTCTGGCTTCTTCTGTTATTTCATCAATCGCGGTGAATAACTGTTGTATTTCTTCGGCTTGATTGATGGCAGATTGTTTTGCTTCTTTTAGCGATTTTTCTGCAGCTTTAAATGATCTGGCCTGCTTTGATGCAATAACAAAATCGTCATCAGTTATTAACTCAACATTTACCGCCTGAATTTGAGCGATGAGTTGTTTTTTCCAAATATCAAAATTTGAGGAATTGACTGTGCCCGTTAATTTAATGAATAGCTGATTCATGCTGATCCTTTGAAAACCTCGTGGTTTTTAACTGTCCCCGTATTTTTAGGCTGATTTTAACGTCGTATCGTGCCACATGAAAACTTTTTAATAATCCGCTTAGTAGTCCGCTTAGTAGTCCGCTTAGTAGTCCGTTTGTAGCCAATCTATAACCTGAGTCTGTAATTTTTGATAGCCCTTATCGGTAGACAAGACATGCTGCCATTGTGGATTATGGCGTAGAGTTTTTATAACTTTATGCCAGTTCTTTGGCAGCGAGTGTTTTTCGTCATTAACCAGGGGTAGTTTGCTCTGGGCTGCATGTCCGCGCTGCGTCAGGGTATGCAGTAGTTTGCGTTGTCTGAGGTATAACAGACTGACGGTGTTGTCATCGACGCACAGCCATTTGTGTCCGCGCCAGGCGGCTTTTAATTCCTGCTGGTAACGTCGTGCTGTCGCCCAGCTTGCACCCAGCGCGGCACCTAATAGTGCTGCGGCACCGAGACTCATGCCGCCAACCATCAGGTCAATGCCGGCACCGGCTGCGGCACCTTTTAAAGCGGTCGATCCTGCGCTTAACCCAAAGTCTTTTAGCATGCGGGGTGAGAATATATCCAGTTGCCATTGACCGTTTTGTACGGCTAATTGTTGTAAGCTGATATCCAGTTGCGTAAAGGCAAATATTGTTAGCAAGTCCTGCAACGTCTGTTGTTCTGCATTGCGTACGAAGTTCTGTATAGATATTACATCGGTGTTAGAGGCAGTATTTTTTTCTGCTGCTTCGCGTCTGTAACACGCGACTTCGGTCAGCAATTGAAAAATGCGTTGTGCTGCTGCCTGTATCAGGCTTTGCCATACTTGCTGCCGATAGTCGATGAGTCCCTGCAGTGTTTCATAGCGTGGCTCAAGCAGGCTTTGCAGCTTCTGGTAGAGCCGTTTTTCCGCCTCAAAATCAAAAGCGACGGTATCAAATTCTAATGCGGCATGTAAATTGAACTGTGCCATTTGCTCACGCCACCGTGCCAGGGCATCTTCGTTGCCAGCGATAAAATTAAATACCGGAAGAATGGGTTTACCAGCTTTGCTTAAAATGTTTACTTCGTCGCGGTATTTTCCCAGTAAGGGTTCGCGGACATCAATCATGTACAGCAGCACATCACTTTTAACTGATTGTCGTAGCACTTTGATCTCCTGAGCAAAATCAGGAAAATCATCTGCCTGTAATATAAATGTCTCTAATAACTCTGCAGGCAATCTGGTTTGAGCGGTTTTTGACAGTGTTTCAAGTTCATTCAGCAGTGCGCTGGAATCCTCGAAACCGGGTGTATCAAATAAGTTTACTACCTCATTTTTACCAGCAAAAACGGCTGACTGTTCTACACAACGTGTGGTGCCCGCTGCATCATCGATTTGTCCAAACTGGTCGTCACGCAGTAGTGTACGGATTAATGATGTTTTTCCGGCATTGGTGTGGCCCACTACGGCAACGTTAATGGGTGGGTTATTGTTCTTGTGTTTTATGCCAGACATTCGTCTAAATCTAAGCACTGTTCATGCTAATAACGTGATCAACAGGCACTTTACAGGCTTCGGCCAGCCGATACCATGCTGCCAGCCGAGTGCTGGAAACAGCTTCATTTTCATGATTATGTAACAGCACTAACCAACGTTGTTCACAGTTTGACATTAAGCTGGCAATTACACGCTGTACGCCACGATCAGTAGGTCGTGCAGATGAGACGGCCACTGCAATTACCGGGCAATGATTGCTCTGCAGGCGTTGTACAATAGATGCCAGCGAATCACTGTCAACAACCTGCCCCAAATTATTGTTAGCCTTAACAGATGCTGGTGGCCAGTTTACGTTATTGCCAAGTTCGACCGCTACCCATTGTGTTTTATCTGGAAGAACGTGTGGTACAGGGGTTAAAACCGGTGTTTCAGAAATGCTGGGCGGTGCAGTATCGGCATCAATAATTTGCCCCTGACTGGCAAGTGGCATCAACTGCTGATGCAAACGAATGTAATAGGGTAGATAGTAATCGAGTCTGAAGCGACGGCGGGCGTGAGTAGTCATCAAGGCAGACCAGATCCAGAGCAGGATTCGCGGAAAAAGTCCAAAACACAGTAATGCACCCAGTAAAAACTGCGCCCATTGGCTGCGATGTTCAATGGTGAGTGTTTGTGCCATGCCTATGCGCGTTTCCATAACCTGGTTTGCTGACGGCGTGGCAAATCCTAGTGCTTCAAGTGGAACGCTTAAGGCGGCGGTTAGATTAACAAAGGCAGTATCGGATAATAGCGTTGTGCCCCAGACAAAGTCATATTGGCGAACCATTAGTAATATCACCAATACCACTAATCCAGTGGCCAGGTAAACCAGCCATAATTGATGGCTTATCTTACTGAGTTGCCACTTGCCTACAGCACCACTAAAGTGACAGGCAAGCCATGCGCGGTCTGCCTGTGTGCGGATTTTGTTGCGCTTATGCGTTGCCTTCGGGCGTTTAAAATGCGTCACTAACCAGCTACCAGGTCTGGCTAACATACTCGTTGTTAAACCTTTTATATTCAAGCTGATACCTGTCAGCCACAACAACATGGATAAAAAATTAAAACCAAGTAAAACCAGTAACAACCAATAGATATTAATGGTATGAAGGTTGGTGACTGCGTAGTTAACCCCCATCGCACCTAATATAGCCGCTACAATCAATGTTATGGTATTGGCATAGCGTGATAATCTGGCAGCATGCCTTAGTTGAGGTAAGTCGTGGCTCTTTACAAGACTTTGAGCGCGTTGCCAAAGGCGGTGTTCAAAATCACTGTTTTTAGATGGGGTGGGGGAGCCGTTTTCAGTATTGCAGGCAAGTGGCTGCTGCGCTTCAATATAACGTATCTGCTCGATTAGTACGCGCTTGTCAAAAGTAGAGGTTGTCACTGTATGATGGTTTGTGCCATTACAAAAGGTATCGTGGCATTATAGGGCATCTCTAAAAACCTGTGGATAAGTATCTTGAGCCCAGAATTCCCAATAGCTGCGTTGGTAAGTCATTACAATAGAATAACTCACACTGTTATGTCGTTTTATTGCCGCCTTGCTCTTGAAAATTCTGAATCTCAATCTATCTTACCCAGGGTATTTAGAGATGCCCTATAGTGATATGTCCTTAGCTCGCGTCGTGTTTTTCTGCGGCCATAAAAGTATTGCGCAACAACATAGCAACCGTCATTGGGCCAACACCGCCAGGTACCGGCGTTATCCAGGCGGCACGTTTGGCGGCAGTTTCGAAATCAACATCACCCGTGAGTTTTCCATCTGGCAGGCGGTTTATGCCAACGTCGATCACAGTGGCACCGGGTTTTACCCACTCGCCTTTGACGATACCGGGTTTGCCAACGGCGACAACAAGGATGTCGGCATCAGCTACATGAGTGGCAAGGTCTTTGGTAAAACGATGGGTAGTGGTAACCGTGGCACCGGCTAACAATAACTCAAGGTGCATCGGTCGACCCACAATATTCGATGCACCCACCACTACTGCGTGACGACCTTTAAATTTTTCACCAATGGTTTCCAGCATATGAATAACACCATGGGGTGTGCATGGTCGTAGCGTTGGCATGCGCTGCACCAGACGACCTATATTGTATGGATGAAAACCGTCAACATCTTTATCAGGGTGAATGGCTTCCAGCACCAGAGTGTCATCAATATGTGCGGGCAATGGCAATTGCACCAGAATGCCATCAATTGTTGCATCATTATTTAATTCTTCAATCAGGTTTAATAAGGTTTGCTGATCAGTTGTTTCATCTAAATTGTACGATCTGGAAATCAAACCTGCTTCATCACAGGCTTCACGTTTCTTGCGAACATAAACCTGTGAGGCGGGATTAAGCCCAACCAGAATAACCGCCAAACCGGGCGCGCGTTGATTATTTTTAAGGCGCTGTTCAATGTCCAGGCGCACCTGATTTCTAACATTTTGCGCAATGGCTTTGCCGTCTATGATTTGTGCTGACATATTTGTGTGTTGTGATTTGCAAAGAGTGTGATTTTCGCACGTGAAATGCAGTTACTCAAGCTACTAATATCATGCTGCAAATAGCCTCTTGACCATCGCCTGTGCAAAGCGTAATATTCCCCGCCTCTTGATTCGTGCGAATTAAGAGTGTCGGGGTATAGCGCAGTCTGGTAGCGCGCCTGCTTTGGG
>JAFLJY010000245.1 GCA_022712755.1 Gammaproteobacteria bacterium | reverse complement strand
ATGCAGAATTGTCAGCTAAGCTTGAAGCTAAACTTGATACAATATTGTTACCGTTATTGCATCAGTAAATATCTGGCCTTTAACCCTCTAACAATGAAAAAATCACTGCAAAAAATACTGGTATGCCCGTTGTGTAAGGGTACACTGTTGTATAAATCTCGACAAAAAGAATTTATTTGTGAAAGAGACAAATTGACTTATCCAGTTAAAAATGGGATTCCAGTGTTGCTGGCTGCTGATGCAAAGAAATTTGGTTAGTAAAGTTCAATGGATAATTGTCAATACCAGTAAATCAAAAAATAAAGCTTTCATAACTAATAGATTCGTAACCAATAGATATAAGCCTTGAATTCAAACAATCAATTTTTTGCCACCTGCTCAAAAGGCGTTGAAGATTTAGTTCAAAAAGAGCTAGAACAACTCAATATCAAGCAGACAAAACTACACACCGGTGGTGTTTCTTTTGCTGGAGATCTAATAGACGCGTTGAAAGCCTGTCTTTGGTCGCGTGTAGCTAGTCGCATCTTATTGCAGTTAAAAGCATTTAAAATATCTTCTGATGATGACTTATACAGTGAAATAATCAGCATTAACTGGTCAGAGCACTTTTCAGAAGATAATACCCTGGCAATAGACTGTTTTAGCTCACACTCAATTGTTTCAAATAGTCATTATGCAACGTTGCGTGTCAAAGATGCGATTGTTGACCAGTTTACACAAAACACCGGGCAGCGCCCCTCTATTGATAGAGACAACCCTGATATAAGAATTAATGTTTATCTTAGTGATAAAGAATGTTTGCTTTATCTTGATTTGTCGGGTGATGCCTTGCATAAACGTGGTTATCGACTAACCACAGGCACCGCGCCATTACGAGAAACGCTGGCAGCATCAATGTTATATCGTGCAAAATGGCCTGATTATTATGAACAGGGGCTACCTTTTTATGACCCGATGTGTGGCAGTGGCACGTTAATTGTTGAAGCGGTAATGATGGCGGCGAATATAGCACCGGGTTTGTTGCGGCATAATACAGGGCGACAATTTGGATTCAGCAACTGGAAACTGTTTGTCTTGCAACAACACAAATTAGAGCAATGGGATGAGATTGTCCTTGATGCGCAGAATAAAAAACAAAAGGGATTACGCTCATTGCCCGTTATATGTGGCAGTGATAACAGTGAAGAACTGGTTGGACTTACCCGTAAAAACATCAAAGATGCCGGGCTACCATCCTTTATAAAAATATCCCTACAGGATGCCACAAAAGAGCTAACACCGTGTACAGAGACTGCGGGATTGATGGTGACTAATCCACCCTATGGTAAGCGTATTGGTCAGGTTCAGTTATTACGTACACTGTATCATCGTTTTGGACAACAACTAAAAGCAAATTTTAATGGCTGGACTGTTGCCATTATTACCACAGAACAGGAGTTAGCGAAAAGTTTGGGTTTACGTGCTTTTCGTAAAAACACATTATTTAATGGTGCGTTAAGATCCGTACTTTACCAATATAAGATACGTTCACAAACAAATGCGGCGTTAGACAAACAGGGACGCAACAAGGATTCTGTAACTCAAGATAACAATAATGCAGGTGATGCAGTTATCAAACACGGCGTTATCAATCCTGCAGTTATCAACAAAGCGGCTTCAGAACATGCTTTGATGTTCAGTAATAGGCTAAAGAAAAATGTTAAACATTTAAAAAAGTGGGCAAGAAAAAATAATGTTAGTTGTTATCGGGTCTACGATGCTGATATACCGCAGTATGCCGTAGCCATTGATAAGTATGAAAGCTGGATTCATGTACAGGAATACCAGGCGCCGAAAACAGTGAATCAAAACCGGGCGTTTCAGCGGATAAATGATGTCATTGACGTGGTTGCTGATATTCTTGAAACATCGCAGGAAAAAGTTGTTTTAAAAATACGCAAAAAGCAGCAAGGTTCTGCACAATATCACAGGCAGGATAAGAAAGATCATAAAATAACAATCCATGAAAATGGCCTGAAATTTATTATCAATATGTATGATTATATTGATACCGGGATATTTCTCGATCATCGAAACACACGTCAGCTAATTAAAACACTGGCAAACAAACGCAGTTTTTTAAATCTATTCGCTTATACCGGCAGCGCCACAGTTTATGCTGCAGCAGGTGGTGCAAGCTCCACCACAACAGTGGATATGTCTAATACTTATTTAAACTGGGCAAAAGAAAACCTGGCAATAAATGGTTATACCGATAATGTCTACGCATCAGCTAAGCACAAGTTTATTCGCGAAGATTGCCTGAAATGGATGCAGCAGGCTATTCAAGATGATCAAAAATACCAGTTAATATTTATCGACCCACCAACCTTTTCAAACTCTAAAAAGATGGAAACCTCACTGGATGTTAACCGCGATCACGCCGCACTTTTAAGTGGGTGCCTTGCCTTATTAGCGGATGATGGACGAATTATTTTTTCTACCAATGCCCGAAGTTTTAAAATGGACAGTAGTATAAAAGAAGAATGTTTTATCAAGGAAATAACAGCGAAAACGATAACAGAAGACTTTAGACGGAACCCCTTGCACCGCTGCTGGTGTTTGGTTAAACAGGAAGCATTGTTGGATGTATAAGTCAGGCAAGCAGTGCTAAACATAGAATGTCTGATTTCGACACATAGCAGACATTAAAAGAACAAGATTTTTTATCCACAGATAAACGCAGATGAACACAGATGAAAGCGTTTATTGTTAGCCTCGCCGTAGGCGAGAGCTAAAAAATATCTGTGTTCATCTGCGTTTATCTGTGGATAAAAAGTTTTTTCGTATGTCCGCTAATGACCGAATTCAGTCATTCGTTTTTAAATCTTAACTCTACAACTAAACCACAGCTTCCTCAGTATTTACCGTTGCCAGGGCAGGCTTTTCACTGCTGGCAAGCAGGGTATTGATGAACTGATCTTCCAGTTCAATACGCGTTGCCAGCTCTTTACCCAGTTTGCCCAGATAATTTGGCAGTTGTTCAATGGCTGCCTTATCAATAGTTTCAGTGTCGTATAAGTCATTAAATGCCACTGCTATTTGTGTGGTGCCATTAATGCGTGGCATGATCTTGTTTGCAAGTTTTGTTATTTCATCACGACGTTCATTACCATCCTCAATTCGTCGATAAATTTCAAAATGCCCTGTGGCCATGTAATCAACCAGTTCCTGGCAAAATTCCTCAAGTAAATCGATAGTATTACTCATGTCATTTACAGAGTCATCAGCATGTTTAGCAAGGTTATAATATTGTGAAAGCATCGTGTTACGTTCTGCAATGAGACGTTTTATTTCGTTTCGAGTACGTGCGCGGCGCTCACCTGGCGCTTGTGATATGGTATTTGAAGACATTGGGTTCCCCTTTAAGTTGATGCGTGACAACTTGTTTAATTATCATTGTTTTACGCCATTGTACTAAAACAAAAAACAAGCCGCAAATATCATTATCGCTTACCATGTTATTTTATAAGTAATTGTTTTAATACAGTTAATATCTACCTGAATATTTAAAATGGTGACCCAAATACAATGCGAAATACATTTAGATCATTACCAAAGCGTACACCAACACCAATTTCCGGTTTTTCAAAGAACAAAAAATCAGGGATATTGCTAAAAGTAATACCCACTTCATGTTCAACGCCCACTCGTATTGGGTTAGGTGTTTGCTCGAAAAACACAAGATTATTCGGGTAATAAAAATTGATGTAATACAGGTTGCTAAATAGAACGCCATTGTCATGGTGGTAATCACTGGCGACACGGTAATTTAATCCAGTTTCAATGAGTGAATAGTCTGAATCATTATTGCTGATATCACTGCGTTCTCGTGCGTACAAAAAACGATTGCCCAGCGACAACATAGCATTATTAACAGGTATGTTGTAATAACTTTTAATACCAATACCAGTAATTAATACATCTGTTGTGTTGTTAAAATCACGTGCAAATCCAATATCTGCAAATGGTGAGATTGTCCAGTTCGAGGTTGCTGGGTATTGATATTCAAGGCCAGGCAAAAAAGTGATCGTCGTTACGTCATTTAGATCAGGTATGTTGCCAATATCAATGTTATTAACATTGATTATGCCGAAGGTAAGCGGAAGATTAAGTACCCAGCCAGCTTCAGTATTTGTTTTTTCTCTGATAGTGTATTGAAAAGGGATTTGAATAACAAAAACTTCCTGTCCCGAGGTGGCATAAAATCCGGTACCCAGGTAACTGGAAAATGCAAAGTTGGTGATGCCAAATGTACTTTGTTTTTCTGCTGCAGAAATAACACCAGTAAAAAAACACGAAAGGACGGCAAGCAGGGGCAGAATGAATGTGACTGCTTGTAAATTCTTTAGAAACACATTAATTGGAAGTGCATAGTGGTTACACATCAGTGTTGTCTTATTATTGTGAACTTTACGGATTATAACAGAATGAACAAACCGTATTCAGAATCATGTGATCAAAATAAACAGGTTATTCTATCCATAATATCCCCTTTATTTTCATCGCTTTCAAGTGTGCTTGAAATAGGTAGTGGTACCGGGCAACACGCCGTTTATTTTGCAGAAAAAATGCCACATCTAACATGGCATACCAGTGATTGCCGGTCACACATTGATGGTATTAATTCATGGGTAACTGAGTCTGATCTTAATAATGTTAAACCACCCTTTGAGCTGGATGTGTCAAAGTCACCATGGCCTGATTCGGATGTCGATGCTATTTTTACCGCGAACTCAATTCACATAATGCACCAACAGGATGTTGTTAACTTTATCCGAGGGGCGAGCGGTTTGTTAAAGCAGCATGGCAGTTTGGTTATTTATGGACCTTTTAATTATAACGGTTTGTATACTAGTGCAAGTAATGAGCGTTTTGACCAATGGTTAAAACAGCAGGATCCACAAAGTTGTATCAAACATTTTGAAGAAATAGACTCGCTGGCAAATAATAATGGAATGCGGCTGGTCACTGATTATGAAATGCCTGCAAACAATCGAATTTTGCATTTTGTAAAAATATAATGATGAAATTGATAATAATTTTTGTCATGTCTATATTATTGCAGGCCTGTGATCAGGCAGAATATGTTGACTCGATTGTTTCATTAGAAGAGATCAAACAGCGTGGAAAATTGATTGTATTAACAACAAACACACCCACCACATATTATTTCAACCGTGACAACCAACTGACCGGCCCTGAATTTGATATGACGCAGGCATTTGCAAAAAGCCTTCAGTTGGATGTTGAGTATAAAGTCTATGATTCAACAAAAAATTTGTTAATTGCATTGCGTAATAACGAAGGTGACATAGCCGCTTCCGCTTTAACAATTAATGAACAACGGAAAAAAGAATTTGACTATGGTCCTGTCTATCAGACCACAAATGAAATAATAGTATGCCATCGTAATGATAAGAAGATAAAAAATAAAAAAGAATTAAACAGGCTCGACGTTGTTATAGCTGCAGATACCACTTTTATCGAATCATTAAAAGCTTATCCAGAACTGTCGTGGACAGCTAATCATGATTTAAATACAACTGATTTAATCGAACTGGTCGCGCAGAATAAAATACAGTGTACGATTAGTGATTCTATTTTATACAACATAGAACGCCGCTATCACATTGAGATACAAAATAAATTCACTCTGGCAAAAGAGTCACAACTCGCCTGGATGTTAAATAAAAACAATGATGGATTAAAACAGGCTGTCAATAACTGGTTCGATCAATATAAAGAGAATAATGAGCTAGCTTATATGCTGGAAAGGTATTATGGTTATGTTGAAATATTTGATTATGTTGATATTCATAAATTTTTAAAACGTATCGAAACTCGATTGCCGCAGTACAAGAAATACTTCATTGATGCCGCAAAAAAAAATGGCGTGGAACCATCGTTACTTGCCGCACAAAGTTATCAGGAATCACATTGGAATACAAAAGCAAAAAGCCCAACTGGTGTCCGTGGTATTATGATGTTAACGCAGCCAGTTGCTAAATCTCTAGGTGTGACCAATCGTTTAGATGCCAAACAAAATATTTATGCCGGTGCAAAGTTTTTGGCAAAGATGAAGAAAATGGTTGAGCATGTCAGTGAACCGGATCGCACATGGCTGGCTTTAGCGGCATACAATGTAGGTCGCGGTCACTTTCGAGACGCGCAAGCATTAGCCAGAAAATTAAATAAAAAC
>JAFLJY010000202.1 GCA_022712755.1 Gammaproteobacteria bacterium | reverse complement strand
GCAGCAGATATGCCATCAATAATCATTCATCTTCCCGTTCAGGATGCGGCCGCTATTTTCACGGTCGCTTTTATTTGATCAGTTTGCATTTCGGGCGTTTGTCGCAAGTGCCCACCACATATATCAATCCCGGGCAAGTCAGATTGGTCATCTTGGACAAATTAGTATACAATGATCCTCATGTCTTCTCTTGCTGATAAACCAGCCAAAATGAGTATTGATGAATATCTGCTCTGGGCCGCCGAACAGCCCGAGATGCCGCGCCATGAGCTTGTAGATGGTATTCCCGTCGCCATGTCGCCCGAGCGGGCAAGACATGCCATTACCAAAGGTGAAATATTTGTTGCACTGCGCAGTGCTGTAAAAAAGGCTGGGCTGGATTGTACCGTATTTCCAGATGGCATGACCGTTTTAATTGATAGTCATACCGCCTATGAACCTGATGTGGTTGTGACCTGCGGGCAGGAAATCAAGGGTGACGATATCGTCGCCCCGAACCCTGTCATTGTCGTTGAGGTCCTGTCACCAAGCACAGGATATGTGGACCTTGGCACCAAACTGGCGGGATATTTCCAGATTGACAGTGTTCGTCACTATCTCATACTCGACCCCGTTAAAAAGGTCGTCACACATCATGAGCGTGGCGCCGATGGTGTCATCACCACCCATATCGTTCAAGATAGAAATATATCCTTGACCCCGCCTGGAATTGATGTGGAATTGATCGAGATTTTTGCAACAGCAACAGGTTAGCGAAGATGCGCATACTCAGCTATCTAAAAGCCACCTTCAGTTTTTTTCTAACCTTATAAATTGCTGGTGCCGTAACGTATTTTTTTTGGGGAAATGCAGTCCTCCAATTTCGCGAATGTGGCTTTACAGGTTCTTCATGTCCCTTCTTTGAAACGACGGTGATTGCACCAATACATATCGCCTTCGGCATTTTTCCTGACATCGTCGTTTATAGCGTTATTATTTCGTTTGGACGCGCTCTTTTATGGCTACCCAATATGGTTTTCTCATTTCTATGCACAAACAATGTGTGCTTTCTTGATTGGCTATTTTTACGCGACACCCCAAGCTTCAAGCAATTTGTTGTGATTTTTTCAGCTGGTTGATTTCCAAAAACGAAAAGCATGAGATTGGTGCAGGAAACAAAAAAGGGCGCAACAAAGTTGCGCCCTTTTTTAAATCAGGAAATATAATCGCTTTGCCATAAAAGCACCGCCTAAAAGCTCTTTGGGCCATGTTTTTGAGCAGGCTTGTAATTATAGGCACGGTCCTTGCCGATGCCATAGGACCAGGGCAGCCCGGCATTTTTCCAGCCATTGACGGTGCGCTTGCCCTTTTTGTCAAAATCACCCTCAAACCCGTCCACAATGCTATAGACTTTCGTATAGCCAGCTTCGGCCAGTTTGTTGGTGGCGATAGCGCTACCCTTGCCATTGCGGCACATGATGAAAATGACAGGATCGGTCGTTAGCCCTTTTTGGTCGGCAAGAGCTGCAACGGCTGCAACAAAATCATCATTATTGATGCGTTGGTACGCCTTGCCATCCTTGGTCAGAACCTTGCTAATCGGTTTCACAGGAATATTGGCGTCGGCAATATCCGGCATACCCAGAAAATTCACTTCAGCCTGCGTGCGCACATCCAGAAACAGAATTTTTGGATTTTGCTTCTTGATGCGATAGCCCTCAGCAGACGTCAAATAAAGGCCAAGCTCGGTGGTCTTGGGCAAAGCCAACTCAAAGACATCCGTTTGCGTTTCATATTCCTGAGCGCTCACCGGCGCTGCCATCAAGACGATTGTCAATATGGCTGCTGCCAAACGGGCGCCAAAATTTAGTTTTCCGTTGATATTCTGTATTTCAAGCTTGCTCATAATGGTCTCCATGCGCAAATTTCACGTTCGTCAGAATCATACTCAACAATTTATAATGACCAAATATATACTAATATTCGCATTTGTGAATACCAATGAACGCATAGCAGCTATACGCAAAATGACACAGCTGGGCTTTACCCTTTGATCTCATTATATAAATAGTGTTTTTAAAGCATGGATTTGAGGGTTATACAGGCTATTTACTCCCCAGATTTGTATGGCAATAACGCGAAATATGGCCCAATTCGGGCTCGAATCACCCCTAATAGCGATGACAAACAGGAGGGTTTCCCCCTTGTTTCAAGCACTATCGCCAGGACCCCTTGGCTGGAGCCAACAAAAACATCTCCATCCACTCGCGCTTGGCAAGCCCTGCGGCACTCGTTATGGTGCGCACAAAAGCAAATCCTTCCTATTGAATATAAAGGCCTCCCCCTATGTCGAAAATCAAGGTAGCGAACCCCATTGTCGAGCTTGACGGTGATGAGATGACCCGCATCATCTCGCATTTCATCCGCGACAAGCTGGTGCATCCCTATCTTGATCTGGAGCTCAAATATTATGATCTGGGCATGAAATCGCGCGACGATACCGATGATCAGAACACCATAGGTCGGAAGAGCGTCG
>JAFLJY010000201.1 GCA_022712755.1 Gammaproteobacteria bacterium | reverse complement strand
CCCCTTTGCTATTTGCCGAGATACATGCTGCAACATCCTCAACGGTCGTATCACCCAGATACTTAACAGTACTAGAACAATAATGGACACCATAAGATACGACATAAGCACCATTACCAGCCGTTGCCTGGCTATTTTCACTTGTTCGATCGTTGGACGCTCATCGAACCCCATTCGCAAAACAAGCTGCCGTTTAGAAAAGTTTAACGGTATAGACAAAAAATAAACATGATCATCATTCTGCCCAAAAGCGAAGTCTTCTTTATATTCAATCATCGAATCACTTTCCAACAAACTACTTTGCAGATGGTCACCTCCATCTATTAACTCAGCAAAAACACCACCGCTGCCGAGAAAGGCACTATCCAGTAAATGCACAGTCCGCGTTTCATTTATTTTTTCACCATCTAATTCAAACACATCAGCAATAAAACGACTGTATTTGCGCACATCATTAATGAATCGTTCCTCATGGCTTTGTTCAACAATGTACAGCATGCCATAAAACAGCAACGGCAAAAGCACAGCGTGGATCGCCAGCCCGACTAGAATGATTCTCGCGGTAAGTGTATTTAGTGTTGTTGCCATAACACTCTAAGTATTTTTACTTTTGATGACCGAACAGCATCGTCTTTCCACATATAACTTACACTGTAGGGCTTAGTTGATAAGGAGGCCAGTAAATCGTCAATATTGTCATATTCAGCAGGACGCGGAATACCCTGCCTCAGGGTCAGTGACAGCAGCCGGTTTTTATAAGATTTTTCCGACATAGCAACCACTGTCTGCAGGAAAATTCGATTGAGGTTTGTATCCTCAGTATTACGTAGGCCTTTAACGGTTTTGCCCTCTCGCTTAACGGTAAAACCAAGGTAAATTTTTCGTAATTCAAGTGAGTCGAGATCATGCAATGGGCTTGTCGATGCCGCAACCAGTACAACCTGTAGATCCACCGCAACAACTTCCATGTATATCATCATGCCAAAACAACAGAGCAGCATCGCTCTCACTGAATTCATGGCAAAACAGCACTCCACTGTAGCCAGGCCTGGTCAAAATCTGCCGATTGAGTTTTAACTTTTGAAAACTCTACTGTCAGCGCATGGTTTTTATAAAAATCAAATCGCAGACCAAGCATTTGCCTTTCAGTAACAGCATTGGGGAAAAGTTTGAAATACTCAGAATTGTCCACATCAGCAGTATCTTCAACACGTCCAAAAATTTTCCAGTCCGGATTAAGTTCATGCTCTGCCTGAAAATAAGCCATGAAAAAGCTATCATTCTGGTTTTCGACCTGCTTTATCATATGATTAGCAACATAAGCCAGGCTAGCTAATATCCTCCATTCCTGCCTGTGTTTATCAACATAGGCACCAATAATACTTTGTTCAACACGTTGTAACCCTTGTTGTTCCGCAATCTCGCTACCGTCAACCACAAGGTTGGACCAATTCAAAACCAAACCATACTGATCTTCGCCTAACTGGTCTGGCAAATAGGCAAGTCGAATATCAACGGCCGCTTTGTGTTTGGAACTGGCATCCAGTAAATCAAAGGGAACAAGTTCATGGTCGCCGATAACGGATGTCGCACCAAATGAGAATATCGCCTGAAAACCGGCAGAGCCTTGCAACTTATGTGTGGTTTCTAA
Organism: Gammaproteobacteria bacterium; assembly: GCA_022712755.1. Taxonomy (GTDB): domain Bacteria; phylum Pseudomonadota; class Gammaproteobacteria; order SZUA-229; family SZUA-229. Next base: position 5,498 of record JAFLJY010000201.1, on the reverse strand, counting down.
CATTAAGCCTGAAACATGGCTTGGTAATATGCCACCTTCATCTTCAAACTTTTCAATTAGAGGTCGCGTGATACTCGTCTGTAAATACTGCCCGTGATGATAGGCAGAATTCCAGTAGCGGGATGGAGAATGAAATCGACCAACCCAGCCAACAGTGTCTTCACCAACTTGCCAGCCTAACTCAAACCGTTCTAACTCTGATTCTTCTGTGGATAAAATATATTCTGCAAGAAACCGGAAATCATCTTTTAGATAACTGTATATAACATTAGCACTCAGAATAAAATTATTTTCCTGTAGACCATCTTCTGCAGAAATATGATGATAAATGGGGCCACCACTCAAAAAAAACAATAACTCCTGTTGGCCTTCGGATTCAGCCTGTACGGCATTACATGGAGTCATCAGCGCAACAACGAAGATAATCCAGTAGCGAATATGGGTAGTCATATATTTAGTTTTCCCTCTGCTAGTGCTCTATCAATATGATAATAACGGATGTCAGTTATTCCCAGAGTATAGCGGAGATTAAAAGCAGTTTTCCTCAAAATTTACAGTCACTTTTCCGAAGCTATAGCTATGACTACAGGTACACATTAATAACGGTATCGTTTATTGCTTGTACGTTTCAAATCATATACTTCATATCTCAATCACGATGCGTACCACAGTGATTTTTGCCCAATTTAGAACCCTTCAGGCTCATTTCGTATAAGATAAGACAAGGCTAGACATGGATTGATTAGAGATTCCCATGTATTATTCAATGTTCGCGGTGATGCAAACTAAAGAGGTATAAAAATGCACTACTCACAACAGCAAATAGCTGAAATGGACATTTTAATTCAATACAATCTGGAAAGTACGCAACAAGGTATTAAGGTTCACTCAAAAGCTGATAAAGATAAAATTGAAGCGGTACAGCGTTTATTCGATAAAGGTCTGGTGACACAAATTGATGGTGGTTATCTCACCGATTTAGGCAGAAAAGCCGCTGAACATGCTCAGGCGTTAATACTCATGCTGGCACCGCAACAGCAGCGTATGGCGAGTTAGTTTGTAGCGACCCAGTCCACTACGGCCACTCATCTACAAATAACTTAAACAACAGGATGTAGGTCTGCCCCGTAAATAACGCAAAACGCCAGCCTGGGTGAAATACAAAATCCAAACATTGATATATCTCGTTACCACGCACTGCGTGGTAATGCAGCGATAACGCACCAGCGTTACAACAACCTGGCCTGTCACTATTATTCCGTAACGCTGGTGCGTTAGCTACTGCGTTACCACGCGGTGCGTGGTAACGAGAAAAATTGATGGTGGTTATCTCACCGATTTAGGCAGAAAAGCTGCTGAACATGCTCAGGCGTTAATACTCATGCTGGCACCGCAGCAACAGCGTATGGCGCGTTAGTTTGTAGGTTGGGGTGAGGCACGAACCCCAACAGTAGTGGCACAATGGACGTGCCGTTATGTCCATGGATGGACGGTCATGTTTGCAATTATGGCGCAAAGAGCCAGGAAGGCGGTGCGATTTACGAACCAGCAGTAGCACAAGGATGTGCTGTTAACGAACCAAAGGATGGAGAGGACGGAGACCGCCGCAGATAAACTCGTTGGGGTTCATAAAAAACATTCACCCCAACCTACGGGCTGACTAGATCTCGAGGGTTCATGATACAGGCAATCAATGTGATAAAGCTCAATATCAGCGGTAGGTTGGGGTGAGGCACGAACCCCAACAAGTGCCACAGATAAACTCGTTGGGGTTCATAAAAAACCTTCACCCCAACCTACAGGTTATATGTTATCAATCACCCCCTTCAATATTCCCCTTGTACGCATTACTTTAGCCGTTAAGGCTTTATCCATACAATAATAACCACCTAAATCCACTGCTTTACCCTGCACTGCCATCAGCTCCTGCAATATTTTATCTCGTTACCACGCACTGCGTGGTAATGCAGCGATTAACGCACCAGCGTTACAACAACCTGGCCTGTCACTATTATTCCGTAACGCTGGTGCGTTAGCTACTGCGTTACCACGCGGTGCGTGGTAACGAGAATAAAAGCATGGCGAGCTAGTTTGTTGGTTGGTTGGGTTGAGGCACGAGCCCCAACCAACAAACTACGGGCTTTATATGTTATCAATCACTTTGTTCAAGGTGGTACTCGGACGCATCAATTTAGACGTTAACGCTTCATCCATACAATAATAACCACCTAAGTCCACTGCTTTACCCTGCACTGCCATCAGCTCCTGCAATATTTTGTCTTCATTATCACTTAACTGCTGCGCTACTTTAGTGAATTGCTTCTGTAGATCTTTATCTTTTGTTTGCTCTGAAAGTGCTTGCGCCCAGTACAAGGCAAGATAAAAATGGCTGCCACGGGTATCCAGCTCCCCTACTTTGCGCGAAGGTGATTTGTTGTTGTTTAAAAACTGGCTGTTTGCCTGATTAAGCGCGTCGGCAAGCACCTGTGCTTTTTTATTTTTTGTTTTTTGAGCGAGGTCTTCAATGGAAACGGCCAGTGCTAAAAACTCACCGAGGGAGTCCCAGCGTAAATGATTTTCTTCAACAAGCTGGGCAATATGTTTTGGTGCAGAACCACCCGCGCCGGTTTCAAACAAACCGCCACCTGCCAGCAAAGGCACGATGGACAACATTTTTGCGCTGGTGCCCAGTTCTAAAATCGGGAATAAATCGGTCAGGTAATCACGTAATACGTTACCGGTAACTGAGATGGTATTTTTACCGGCTTTAACCCGTTTTAAGGTGTATTTGATGGCATCTATCGGTGCCATAATTTTTATTTCCAGGCCATCCGTGTTTTGATCTTTAAGATATATAGCCACTTTACTGATGATGTTAGCATCGTGAGCACGATTGATATCCAGCCAGAATATCGCTGGCTGCCCGGTCGCTCTTGCCCTGCTTACGGCTAGCCTTACCCAGTCCTGAATCGGCAGGTCTTTGGTCTGGCACATGCGCCAGATGTCGCCCTGCTCTACTTTATGCTGCATTAACACATCGCCGCTGGCATCCGTTACACGCACCACTCCATTGTCTGGAATTTCAAAGGTTTTGTCATGTGAGCCATATTCTTCCGCTTTTTGTGCCATCAACCCAACATTGCTGACATTGCCCATGGTGGTCACATCAAAGGCACCGTGTTTTTTGCAGAAAGCAATAGTCTGCTGATAAATGCCAGCATAACAACGATCTGGAATCATGGCTTTGGTATCGTGTAATTTTCCGTCCGGCCCCCACATTTGTCCGGAAGAACGAATCGCTGCTGGCATGGACGCATCGATGATGACATCACTGGGCACATGTAAATTGGTAATGCCTTTATCTGAATTGACCATCGCCAGTTCAGGGCGTGTCTGGTAAACCGCCTGTAGATCAGCTTCAATCTCGCTACGCTGTGCATCGGGTAACTGGTCTTCCGATGCGTTGGCAATTTTTGCATACACATCACCTAAACCATTGCGTGTATCGACACCGATTTTCTCAAAAGTTGCTGCATGTTTTTCAAATACGTCTTTGTAAAAAACCTTAACCGCATGACCAAACATGATCGGATCAGAAACCTTCATCATGGTGGCTTTTAAGTGTAAAGACAGCAATATGCCCTGTTTTTTAGCATCTTGTGCAGATTCCTCAAAGAAAGTGCATAAAGCCTTACGACTCATCACTGCAGCATCGATAACCTCACCTGCCTGCACGGTTGTTGCCGCTTTTAATACTTCAACATCGCCTGAATCAGTAGTTAATTCAATTTTGAGCTCACCGGCTGTTTCTATAATCACCGACTGTTCACTGCCATAAAAATCACCGGTAGACATTGAAGCCACATGTGATTTGGAATCAGCTGACCAGGCACCCATGCGATGCGGGTGTTTTTGTGCATATTCTTTAACCGGATCAGCCACCCGTCGATCTGAATTACCTTCGCGTAATACCGGGTTAACCGCACTGCCTAATACTTTGGCGTAACGTGTTTTAATGGCCTGCTCTGCTTCATTCTGAGGATCTTCCGGAAAATCAGGAATGTCATAACCTGTAGCCTGTAATTCTTTTATTGCCGCCTGTAGCTGAGGGATTGAAGCACTGATATTAGGCAGCTTAATGATATTTGCCTCAGCAGTTTTTGCCAGTTCACCAAGCTCCGCCAGCGCATCATTTTGTTTTTGCTTTTCGTTTAACATATCGGGAAAAGCGGCAATAATACGACCAGCCAGTGAAATATCGCGGCTTTCAACATCAATACCCGCTGCGCGAGTGTAGGCCTGCACAATAGGAAGAAACGAATACGTGGCTAAAGCCGGGGCTTCGTCCGTTTTGGTGTAGATGATTTTTGAGCTTGTTATTGTATCTGGCATTGTTTGTCTCGAATGATGGGCTTTATGCTGTAAAACTGTGGATTATAGCAGATAGCACTAATACCAATATTGGGGTGAGGGTCGAACCCCAGCAGGGCATCATGCTGGTGCTCCGCCCGACGGTTCGTAAATCGCACCGCCTTCCTGGCTCTTTGCGAAATACCGTCCATCCATGGACATAACGGCACGTCCATGTGCCACTACTGTTGGGGTTCATAAAAAACATTCACCCCAACCTACGAGCTGTTTGATTCACGTCCTGGATAAAATTTGATAGAACCTTGCTTATCGCCATATTGTATTTTACAATAAATGCATCGATAAGAAATTGGTAAGATCATGTTGCAGGCAAAACTTTCAAGTAAATTTCAGTTATCCATTCCAAAAGCGATGCGAGAAGATTTGCACTTACAGGCAGGTCAACAATTCACGCTGGTAGCAAGAGGAAGCATCATTGAACTTATTCCTTTACAGGCAATAAAGGATGCCAGAGGCATGTTATCAGGCAGCCAATATAAGGATTCTTCAGAATACAGGGACAGGCAGGAAAGAAATAAGGGATGAGCGTGGCCATATGAGCACAACCAATAAGATACTGATTGATACCTGTGGCTGGATAGAATGGTTAAGCGATGGTGAACTTAGCGAGATGTACCAACCTTATTTTCTTCAGACAGATGATTTAATCGTTCCAACCTCTGTCCAGTTTGAATTGTATAAATGGGTGACACGAAAAACGAATACACAGGCTGCTTTAGCTGCTGTTGCCTTAACAGAGCAAACTCAAGTCGTGCCACTGACAACTTCTATCGCATTATTAGCTGCTGACCTTTCAATAGAACATAAACTTTCTTTTGCCGATGCCATTATTTACGCCACGGCTCAATTTCACCAGGCAGAACTAATCACCTCTGATAATCATTTTAAAAACCTGTCAAATGTGAAGTATTTTAAAAAATTTTAAACTGACTAAAGGGCATCTCTATTAATTCATGATTGGCATCTTCGCGCTTGAGAGACTCAACAACTTCGTTAAAAATCTTACAAATAGCCCACTATTTGTTGCGATCTTCGCCTTGTTCTTGAGCCTCTCAAGCACAAATCTG
>JAFLJY010000200.1 GCA_022712755.1 Gammaproteobacteria bacterium | reverse complement strand
CGCAAAGAGCCAGGAAGGCGGTGCGGTTATGTCCATGGATGGACGGTATTTCGCAAAGAGCCAGGAAGGCGGTGCGATTAACCTGCCTGCAGCAGGCAGGCGAACCAAAGGATGGAAAGGATGGAAAGGATGGAACTGGTGAGCACCAGGGATGGTACGAATAGTAAAAGTCTAATCATCTATAAAATTAAATCAAACAAAAACAACATCTTGCAATTCATCAAATGATAAATATCAATTAGAACTTGCTAATATTAGAGTTTTATAATATAGTACCCTCACTGGTCGCAAAGACCATAGCGCATGAACTTTTTTTAACATTGCTGTTTAACTAAACATATAACAAACTTTGAGGGTTTTAAAAATGAAAACATTAATAACACTTGCTGCTGCAACTATCCTGGCAACATCTACCGCTGTTTCTGCTGATTGGGACATGCCTTTCTTCGGTGATAACAACAACTCTAACTGGAATAATAACCACACTGGAAATGGTGCTGGTAACGGTAACGGCGCTGCTGACGCTGATGGCGAGTTCGACGGTTCTTTCTCTTTCGGTATGAAAGCATCTGCTAAAGGTAAAGGGCGCGGTAATGGCAACAGTTATTACAATGGCGACAACTATTACACCGGTTCTAACGGCTACAATGGCTCTAACGGCTCTTACAACGGTTCGAATGGTTCTTATAATGGTGACCACAACTGGAGAAATAACCAGGCTGGTAACGGCACAGGCGACTTTGACGGAGACGGTGAATTTGATGGTTCTTTCTCTTTCAGCATGAAGGCATCTGGTAAAGGACGTGGACAAGGTAAAGGCCAGAGCGATTTCTATGGCAACAACTTCTACAACGGTTCTAACGGCTACTACAATGGTTATGCTCCTTACGGTTATGCTCCAGCTCCTCAAGCTGCACCTGCTGTAGCAACTGCGCCCACTACAGAAGCTCAAACTGAAGCAAAATAAACTTTAGTTTTTAAATTGAAAAAGCCCGTCCACTGTATTACAGAGGGCGGGCTTTTTCGTTATTCAATAAAACAATAAATATTGATACATATCAACTTTTTCATTATTTTTAATCAAATATTATAAATCAGCTATTGCTAATATAAGAATACTATAATATACTTTCCTCACTGGTCGCTAAGACCATAGCGCATGAATTTATTTTTTAATATTGCTGTTTAACTAAACATATAACAAACTTTGAGGGTTTTAAAATGAAAACTTTATTAACACTTGCTGCTGCAACCATCCTGGCTACTTCTACTGCTGTTTCTGCAGATTGGGACATGCCTTTCTTCGGCGACAATAACAATAATTCTAACTGGAACAACAATAACAACTGGAACAACAACCACGCTGGTAACGGTGCTGGTGATTTCGACGGTGACGGCGAATTTGACGGTTCTTTCTCTTTCGGCATGAAAGCTAAAGCACGTGGCCAGGGTCGTGGTAACGGTAACTACGATGGTAACTATAACGGTTACAACAACTGGGACAACCGTAATGCTTACTACCGTGGTTATGCTCCTTATGGTTATGCTCCAGCTCCTCAAGCTGCACCTGCTGCGGCTCCAGCTACTGAAGTAAAATAAACTTCAGTTAGAGGAAACTCTAATTAAGTCTGGGTCGAGCAGATTGCTATTTAAAATGCTCTGATTCAAGGCGTGAAATGCACGTAATAGCAGGACTATTGCGAAGTTTCACAACGAAGAAGCAGGGCATTTTAAATGCAAGATGCCGATTCATGACTTGATCAGAGCTTCCTGGCTTTAACCGCTTAAAAAAACCCGGCTCCTGGAATCCAGAAGCCGGGTTTTTTTAGCAAAAAAAAATATAAAACCCCACCAATCTGGAGTTCAGCATGACAACTAAAAAAGATACAGACACCAAATCCACACCCACCACAAGTGACAACAAAGTCATCTTCGCCCCCTTAGGCAAATATGCAGCTATTGCAGTCATAATGGTAAGCATCATTGTGACCACTGCAATCATGCTGGACAAGCAACTAAATACTGTCAACGAAAAGATTGCCACCATTGAAAGTGAAGTGACCAAATCACATAGCAAAGACACTACACTAACAGAGACCACTGCGGTAGCAAGCACTGAGCCTGAAACCCTTAATGAAACTGCCAGTGCTAATGAAAAGCAACAAAGCAGCGAAGTTGCCATTAAGCCAGAAATTAAAAAAGCAGCAACAGTTGATGTGTATGTTACTGACGAAACAAAAACTGAAACAACACCAGAAGCTAACAATCAAACAGCGACTGCCTCAACACTCAATACAGAAGAAGTGGCTGCGACTGAAAACGTCTATATTACTGACATCGTTAATAAGCCAGAAGTGACTGTAACTGAAAACGCTAAACAAACTAACCAGGCAGCCTATCAGACACAAACAGCCATGAACCATAATGATAAAGCGATGGGTAAAACCAACTTTGACCAGAAAAGACAGGCTCATGCAAAAGCCGTCAAACTTGAGCAAAAACAACGCATGACTGAAATGTTTGCTCGGATAAAAGTGCTGGAATCACAGCAGCTTGATCATTATAAAGCAGGCCAGGAAAAACAAATTGCTCGCTTACGTGAACGAATTGCTGAGCAACAGAAAATGATTGATGCCCTGGTTTTACGCAATAAAGATCTGTTTGAATTACGTGCTGCGAACATAGAACGCAGACAGACAAATCGTGAACAGATGCTTAATCGTATATAAAAGCGGGTATATAAAAGCAGGCATATAAAAGTTAGCATATAAAAAATCAATTATTTTCTTGCTCTAGTGACTGAAAAAAAATAGCCTATGATCTTTTTATCATAACGACCAAAGCTTAGAAACAGGTAAAGCAGAAAGACCGGCGCATTAAAATGCCGGTCTTTCTGCTTTTTACTTTCAGAAAACCCATAAAATTCATTCTAAGATTGGATAAATTTAATGTTTTTTAGTACCTAAAAAGCAATATTAAATTTAATGTTAAACATTAAGAATAACTATTATCATCTTGTAAAATATAACAATTAAAATAACACCTGACCTCGAATCAACTTTAACACCATGAGAATCATCATTGACTTATATTATACAATTCTAATATAATAACACTCAACGGTTCTAATGAACCTGAACAAATGATTCTAATGAATCGAGCGCATGAACTTTTTTACTAGCTGTTTAAACTTATAATGAGGGTTTACAAAATGAAAACTTTATTAACACTTGCTGCTGCAACTATCCTTGCTACATCAACTGCTGTTTCTGCTGATTGGGGCAACAACGACTGGAACAACAACTGGAACAATAACTGGAATAACAACCACGCCGGTAACGGTTCTGGCGACTTCGACGGTGATGGCGAATTTGACGGTTCTTTCTCTTTCGGTATGAATGCTAAAGCTCGTGGTAAAGGTCGTGGTAACGGTAACAGTAACTACGATGGTTACTACAATGGTAACAACAACTGGGACAACCGTAGCGGTTACAACCGTGGTTATGCTCCTTATGGTTACGCTCCTTATGGTTATGCTCCACAAACTGCTCCAGCAACAGCACCAGCTGCAGCAGCACCTGTTACACAAGCTAAGTAAGTTTTACTGAAAAGCTTATTATAAGAAAATTGCTCCTCGGCAATTGCTCCTGCATTGCCTTAATTAGTTACATCCATGTAACGATGCATTTTCTATATACCGTCCATCCATGGACACAAAAGCCGTGTCTTTTGACACGGCTTTTTTATTGCCCGTGATATTTGTAGAAAGCTGCAAGCTGTCAAAACATAGAGCATACTCAAGAACAGCTATACCTCATCTGAAATATTGATTATAGTGGTATTTCCTTATATTTTAAAACGATGCTCATAACAGACAGGCGCATGAAAACCACTGCTAACAAAATTTAGGAACTTAATATGAAAACATTACAGATGATCACCGCAATTGCGATACTCGCCACATCAACCAGCACAATGGCATGGTGGGGACCTTTAGATAACGACAAAAATCGTTATGATAATCGCTGGAACAATAACCAGTGGAATAACAATCGCTGGGATAACCGCTGGGACAATAATGCATTTAGCGACATGATGAGTGATGTAATGGGAGATATGTCCGGCGACATGGACGTAGAAATCAGATTTAAAATCAGGGGTAAAGGCAGGGGTGACGGTAGAGGCTACGGTAACGTCGATAACTACTGGAATAACAATTACAGGCATTACAATTACAGCGGTGATGGCAGTCATTATGGCAGATATGCGCCATACAGTTACCAACCCTACTACAGACAGCAACCAAACTACAGATACACGCCCGAGCAGGCACCAGCACAAGATGCGCCTGCGGTAAAATAACAACTAATGGTTATTGGATAAAAAAGGCAACATGTTTATAAAAGCACCCTTACTAACAACGATTTTGATACATACTTGAACAGGAACAATAAAATGAGTGACGAAGAAAAGACTAAAAAAAGCACAGCAAAAGCAAAACCTAAAGCAAAACCTAAAGCAAAAGCAAAAACCACCAACGCTGCCCCATACATGAAAAAAGACCCACAAATGAATAAAGACCCAGTTATGAAAAAACAGGCAGATGAGCAGACGACACCATCCAAAAGTAATATCAAGATGTCTCTGGTTTTACTGCTGATAGCTACAAGTATTGTCGTTGTAACCGTCTATAAGTATAAAGACGAAAACAGCACCATTGCCAAAAATAACGCACAGACAAGCACAACTGAGCAGACAGTAAGTATTGAACCGACAATAAGCGCTGAACCAACACCATCTGAAGAAAACCTGACTAAAGCAGCTGAAAAACAGGCAACAGAAAACATTGAAAAAAATGTTGCCACAGCAGTTTCCTCAACGTCAAAAAGCGCACCAACTGATGTTAATATGGAGATACAAAGCAAGTCACAAAATGAGCCTGCAACAAGTTTCCAGGAAAACAACACACAGCAGCAAGCTAATACCATAGCGGCAAAACAACTAAACCCTGCTACTACCTCTGTTACAGACCTGGCTAAGATGAAATCGGCCGATGCACCCTCTCTGGACAACAAGCAAGCTCGCAGACATGTCGAGGAACAGGCGAAAAAACACAATGAAATGATGCAACAACACCGCCAGGATTATGAAAAGGAAATAAGTCAACAACGGCAGGCGAGGCAACAGCAACATGAAGCAAGAATGAAAGCACGCGAAGAAAAAAAGGCAGAATTTTCCCAGGCTAGAAAAGAAGCCTTTCAACGCGCTCAGCAAAAACGCATAGAAAGAAATCAAAAATTGCAGGAAATGAACAAACGTATTTCAAGTTTGCAACAAGAAATTCACCAAATGATGCGCGAATCACGCACACCTTATCAAAGACCATTCTCAGCTCAAGCACGCTAGGAACTTGTCCGAGAATAGAAATCGTAGCGAAAATCACAGAAAGATTATAAGGTGAGTTTATTGAATGAGGTGAATATTGGGTATATTTAACGATTTCAATAAGCTCAGATTATGATCTTTATGGGATTTGCAGTAGGTTCTCTATTCTCGGACAAGCTCCTGGTACAAGCCTGAAAAAATGTAGCACCATTATTATCTCGCAAAAAGGCACTCTTTAGTTATAAGAGTGCCTTTTTAACGCATCAATAGAACCTTGACGAAATACTAACTGTCACGGCCAAACGCATCATGCACTTTTCATTGCCTGTTTTACAACAACCCTTTATTTGACTATATTACTATTTTCTAATATAATCGCTTTGCATCATATTGACGTTCTTTCAATGTTGTAAGCATACAAATATTAAGTAACTATCTGTGCAAATATAAGTTACTTCAAATAACGAAAACGGTAATGGAATGGCTATAACAAAATCACATATTAAGTTATCAGCATTGTTGTTTTTATTTGCCTTCTCTAAGTTAGCATATACAGCAGAGTCCGCTGTAAACGAGAACAAAACAAACATTACAGCCAGTGATAGCGAGATTAAAATTACTGTAAACACAGCGGCAGGCTATCACCAGCAGGTTAACGATGGTCAGTCCTTGCAGAACTGGGAGCAACGTCACCGGCAGATGCAACAGGAACAACTGGATGCCTATAAACGTTTTCTAGAAAACAGAAAACGTCAGTCTTCGGCATACCTTCCTGAAGATTTACAAAAAAGGAGAGGCGAATACGCCAAACAGATAGAACAACGGCGCACACTGATAAAAAACATGATGAATGAGCGCCGAAAAGCAGCACAGGAAAGAAGAGAAAAAATGCTGCTAAAAATGCACCAAACGAGCATACCTTCTGCAATAGCAGAAAAAGTTTAGCCTACATATGTAGCTTCCAGCTTAGGATTCATACCAGGCTTTTCTGTTGCGATGACTTTCATGAACACGGTCTCATTTCATAAGTCATCGTAAAGATGACACAAACGTAGTGTGATTGCTAATCATGCTGTCTGTTACAGTTTTCTGAGCAGACATCACCTAATTAGCAGCAATCATGCGCTGCTAGGGCACGTAAACTTCGGTTTGCGTGCCCGCCTTTATTTTAGGCCTTTGTCTTTTTTTACACTCCTTTGACCAAAGACTGATGTCCCTACCCTGACCATAGTTGCACCTTCCTCAATTGCCAGACAATAATCATCACTCATGCCCATAGAAAGCTGATCAAATTCAGGTACCGATAACTCTGCCTTACAGGATTGTTGTAATTCTCTTAATTGTACAAAGGCATTACGGGTTTGCTGTTCATCACCTGACACGCCGATGGTCATCAATCCCCGCCATACCAGACAGGGCAACTGCTGATCTAACACCTCCTGTAAAAAAGATTTTACCTGAGCAGGTTTTAAACCTGATTTGCTGGCCTCTCCGCTTACATTTACCTGTATTAAGCAATTAAGTCTGGAATTCAGGGAATTATTCAGCATTGCATTTGAGAGCTTTTGTGCGAGCTTAATGCTATCAATTGAATGGACCCACTGAAAGTAACCGGGAATTTTGCCGGCTTTTTTTGACTGCAAATGTCCGATAAAATGCCATTCCAGCGCTTTATTATTTAGCTTCGGTATTTTGGTCATCGCATCCTGGATGGTGTTTTCAGCAAAACAATTCTGACCCAGTGAAGCGACAGATTTAACTTCATCTAGCGAGCGCGTTTTGGATACAACAATAAGCCGGATGTTATTAATGTCACGTTCGGCTTTTTGTACACAGTGCTGAATTTTTTTTTGGACTTTAGCCAGATTTTCAGCAAATAAATTGTCAGCGATAATGCCTGACATCTACTTATTGCCTGTAATGAGAGAAAAAATGGCCAATAGCATTCAGGGCTTTGCTGAGTTCATCCACATGAGGTAAGAAAACAACTCTAAAATGATCGGTATCCGGCCAGTTAAAGGCAGAACCGTGAACAATTAGAATTTTTTCCTGGGTTAGCAAATCCAGCACCATCTTTTCATCATCTGTTATATTAAACCGTGCCTGCTCCATTTTGGCGAATAAATACATTGCACCTTTGGCTTTGACACAACTGATTCCTGGTATTGACGTTAGCATGTCATGCGCCAAATCACGTTGTTGATACAGACGACCACCGGGCACAATCAATTCATTAATACTTTGATAACCGCCAAGCGCGGTTTGAATAGCGTGCTGTCCCGGCACATTAGAGCACAAGCGCATCGAAGCCAGTAACTCAATGCCTTCAATATAATCCATAGCATGTGTTTTATCACCACTGACCACCATCCAGCCGGCACGAAAACCTGCGACACGGTAAGCTTTCGATAAACCGTTATAGGTTAAACATAAAACGTCTTCAGTCAGTGATGCGGTTGAAATGTGTTTGGCATCGTCATAAACAATTTTGTCATAAATTTCATCAGAAAAAATAATCAGCTCATGCTCTCTGGCAAGCTCGATAATGCTTTCCAGTATTTCCTGTGGATACACTGCACCAGTTGGGTTATTCGGGTTGATAATAACAATGCCACGAGTTTTGGACGTAATTTTTGACTTGATGTCATTGATATCGGGATACCAGTCAGACTGCTCATCACACAGATAATGTACCGCTTTACCGCCGGAGAGACAGACTGAGGCTGTCCATAAAGGGTAATCCGGTGCCGGTATCAGCACTTCATCAGCATTATTAATTAGCGCCTGCATCGACATCACAATAAGCTCACTGACACCATTACCCAGATACACATCATCAATCTCGACATTGTTAATGTGTTTTTGCTGGCAATATTGCATAACCGCTTTACGACCTGAATATAACCCCCGAGAATCACTATAACCCTGAGATACGGGCACGTTGTGAATCAGATCCTGCACTATTTCTTCAGGCGCATCAAAACCAAACGGTGCCGGGTTACCGATATTAAGTTTAAGAATTTTATGCCCTTCTTCTTCCAGTCGACGTGCTTCACGATGCACAGGACCACGAATGTCATAACAGACAGCATCCAGCTTGTGAGACTTTTTTATTGTTCTCATTGTTTTGTTTTCAGCAACTTAAACCCATTAATTAATTTACATTAAAGTATATATGCATATAACGCTGAATTGTTTGAATATCTATAAAAAGGGCAAAAAAAAGCCGACCTTCAATGGTCGGCTTAAACGGGTCTTGCGCTATGAAAAACAATCTAACTATCAGAGCCACTAACTAAAATGCTATTTTTTCAACAAGGAGAACTTATAACAATAATCATTTGAAATTTAAAGTCAAGATACAATGTTTAGATTAGTACAGGCTATACCAATTTGCCATGAATGCGAAAAAAATAATTGTAACTATTCGGCATGATTTGAAATAATTTATCCTATTCAGATTTTTTAGTTCAGTTAAAAAACTGTTTAAACACACGGTATAAATAAAATGCATCCCAACGCCCGGCTAACTCTCGAATGGAGTGCATAGCAAATGTCGGCACACCAACATCCACCGTTTTCACCCCAATTTCACTCGCTGTTATCGGCCCGAGGGTGCTACCACAGGCCATGTCAGAGCGTACCACAAATGACTGAACCGGCACATCGGCAAGCTGGCACAGTCGTTTGAATAAAGCACCGGTTTCACTGTTACTGGCATAACGCTGGTTGGCGTTAACTTTAATCACTGGCCCGTTATTCAGTATCGGGCCATGATTAGCGTCGTGTTTGTCGGCATAATTCGGGTGTACGCCATGAGCATTGTCTGCCGATATCATATTGCTATTTGCTATCATACGGGCAAAACTTTCATCACTGTCAGTCAGTCGTTGCAACACAGACTTAAGGAAGGAGCCCTGAGCACCGGCCGCTGACATGCTGCCCACTTCTTCATGATCATTACACACTAACAAGCTATTTTGTCTGCAATCATTGTTCACCAGGGCCATCAAGCCGGTATAACAACTGAGTAAATTATCCAGCCGCGCACTGGCAATAAAATCATCATGCAGGCCAATGACGGCGGGGGGCTGCACATCGTAAAAACTTAATTCATAATCCAGTATTTTTACAGCTTTGCTTTGTGTTGTAGCATCTCTATTTGCATTAATTATTTTCAATAATATTTTTTTGAAGCCAGGCTTTGCCCCGCTTTTATGCTCTGGCAATTTCATCATCACCGGCGGTAAATGATTTTGCTGGTTTATCGAATGTTTTTTATTCGCTTCACGATCCAGGTGAATAGCCAGGCTGGGAATGACCGCAATGGCTTTTTCCAGATTAATCAACTGATGCTCAATTTTGTCTTCTTTATTGAGATAACTCACTCGACCGGCTAATGAGAGATCACGATCGAACCACGGGTTAAGTAGCGCACCGCCGTAAACTTCAACGCCCAATTGCAGGTAATGGTTATTGATGATTTCCGGATTAGGTTTAACTTTTAAACAGGGGCTGTCAGTGTGCGCACCGACCATTCGTATGCCCTGTTCAACCAGAGAGCCAACCAGCGGCTGCATAATCTGAAAGGCAACGATGGAAGAATTATTGCGGGTAACATAATAACGTTCACCTTGCGTGGAGCTGTTTGCAGCACTATTTACATCCCATTGATCCGCTTCATTGAGCCGCTTAAAACCATTTTTCTCCAGTATTTCAACCATGGTTTCAACTGCGTGAAATGGTGTCGGTGAGCTTTTTATGAAAGCTAATAAACCGTTGGTAAAATCTTCGTTTTTCATTTTTTATCCTGCCTGAATTCTTTGAGATCCGTACTCACAATAAAAAAACCTTTAGTCCGCCAATAACGCAAAAGACGCAAATAAAAAACATTAATTATTTGACCTCCTAAACGCTATCGAAGGATTTTATACGCTATGCCTGCAAGCAACACAGAGGCTGCTTCACTAACATTCATAATAACGCGTTTTATATTTACGGAAAAGATCACAGCTCTTATATAACAAATTTGTTATTCAAGAGTTAATTTAATTTATACAAGGTCTTCTGCTGATAACCTGTTACCACAGAATACAATCCAGTCAGCTGTTTATCTAAATCCGTATCACCGGTATCCGCTATCATCGGACGTTTGTTTAGTGAGCGCAACTTCTCATTGGTGGCAATAATTATAATATTTTCCTGACCAATCAGGCGAATAACTTTTGCGCTTAACTGCTGGTTTCCTCGCCCGAATACATGACCCTGGCCACCAATAACAGTCACTACCATTTTTGTTGGTTGCTGGTTAATGGTTTGTATAATGGTTCTCTCATCAACATCACTTGCTATCAATTGCTGATTGTAAACGATATCAATGCCAAGTAAGGTATTTTCCAATAACAACTGATTCATAATTTCTGCGGTTGTCGAGCCAGAGCCAATTAAATAAAAAATATCAGGCTCCATGGTTTCAATAATATCAGTCGCAATATCCTGTATCGCTATATCGTGATGATTCAAACCACCCTGTTTGATTAATTGCATACGGGTATCGTCGACAGGCACCGATAAATAGCCGTAACATTGTGCTTTCACACGACCATCACGAAAAGCGTCTTCATCAAGATCCATCACCTGCGCTTCATGCAATGACATCGGCTCACCGATAAGCAGGAGATTAATTAATTCTCCTGCGTGTACCGGAGTGACAGCATAAACTGCTGAGTGAATTTTTACCCCTGCCGGTATGCCAATCACAGGAGTCGGTGAATTTAATTCACCACTCAATACGTCCAGTACATCACGCGCAGTACCATCACCACCGGCAAAAACAATAAAATCAACTTGCTGACGGGCAAACAGACGAATGGCATTCTTTGTATCCTCTGCTGTGGTTTTCTCGTTTGCAGCTTGTTCATCTTCTGCTTGTTCATCTGCTGTATATAAAACTTCAAAGGGTATATTCAGCGCACGCAGCACATTCTCACCCATTGTCCCAGCCGCAGTATAAATTGTAAAACCATTGATTGAAAAAACTTGCGACCAGGCAATCTTTGCACGATTTTCTGCTTGTGGTATTGCGCCAAGTGATAAAGCTTGCGTGACAATAGCCGCGCCATCACTGCCTTTTAATGCTACAGCACCACCAATACCGGCAAAAGGATTTACCACAAAACCTATTTTCATATATTTATCATATTTTCACGTAACTTCTCAATAACCCATGGTGGTATTGAGAAGTTACGTTTTCACTGCAATCAATGAGTTTATCAGTTTACAGCCAAACGTCACCGGTACAATGGTAAAATAAGCAATTCAAGCTCCATAACTGACAAACTTTTTTTATGAAATTCCCTAGCTGTTTTAAACCTCGCCGCAAAACATGCATGGTAAATGTTGATGGTGTTCTGGTGGGTGGCAATGCACCGATTGTGGTGCAATCCATGACCAATACCCATACTGCCGATATAGATGCCACCACGCAACAAATCATGCAGCTTGCAAATACCGGTTCCGAGATTGTTCGCATCACCGTTAACGATAATGCGGCAGCAGCAGCGGTTGTACATATCCGCGAAAAACTGGACAATAACCACTGCCACGTACCACTAACCGGTGATTTTCATTATAACGGTCACAAACTATTAACTGATTTCCCGGATTGTGCGCAGGCATTAGCCAAGTACCGGATAAATCCCGGCAATGTGGGCAAAGGCAAAAAACGTGATGCACAGTTTGCCACCATGATTGGACTTGCCTGTAAATACGACAAAGCGGTTCGTATTGGAGTCAACTGGGGTAGCATGGATCAGGCACTATTGGCCGAATTAATGGATGAAAACGCCAGCCTGGACGAACCGCATGATGCGCATAATGTCATGCTGGAAACAGTGATTCGTTCCGCGCTGGAAAGTGCACAGCAGGCACAGACGATAGGGCTGGCGAAAAACAAAATCATTCTGTCCTGTAAAATGAGTGTAGTACAGGATTTAGTCACCGTTTATCGTTCACTGGCCGAACGTGATAACTATGCGCTTCACCTTGGCTTAACCGAAGCCGGCATTGGCTCCAAAGGCATTGTCGCGTCTACCGCTGCACTCAGCATTCTATTGCACGAAGGCATTGGCGATACCATTCGCATCTCACTTACACCAGAACCGGGCGCACCACGTGAGAAAGAAGTAATCGTTGCCCAGGAAATTTTGCAGACTATGGGTTTGCGTTCATTCGTCCCCCTGGTTACCGCCTGCCCTGGCTGCGGTCGCACGACCAGCACGTATTTTCAACAACTGGCCTCGCAGGTACAAAACTATTTACGCACACAAATGCCCGTTTGGCAGAAAAAATTTCAGGGTGTAGAAGATATGTCGGTAGCAGTAATGGGCTGCGTGGTTAACGGCCCGGGTGAAAGCAAACACGCCAATATTGGTATTAGTTTACCCGGCACTGGAGAAATACCAGTGGCACCAGTTTATGAAGACGGAGTGAAAACCGTGACTTTGAAGGGGGATAATATTGCTGGTGAATTTGAAACGGTTATTGATGCGTATGTGACCAGAACCTATAAGTTTAATGGTTAATTATTAATGATTAATGGTTAATGAAAAACAAAAACCAGACCTTAATTGTTAGTTGTTTGTTTTGGGTTTTCATTAATCATTAACAATTAACAATTACGCCTTACGGCGTTGTCGTGCCGCCTCAGCCAACTCCCGCAAGCACACCTCCGTAGTTTCCCAGGAAATACATGCATCAGTAACACTTTGCCCATAAGTCAGCGACTGACCATCAACCACATCCTGGCGACCTTCAACTAGATGACTTTCTAACATCACACCCATAATACGATTTTCACCGCTAGCCACCTGAGAGGCAACATTGTTACAAACATCAACCTGACGATGGTAATCTTTCATGCTATTTGCATGCGAACAATCCACCATTACAAGCGGTTTTAAACCATTATCGATCAGTTGCTCGGCGGCATGCTGGATACTTTTTGCATCATAATTAGGTTGTTTCCCGCCACGTAAAATAATGTGGCAGTCATGATTGCCTTTGGTTGAAAAAATGGCTGAATGACCTTGTTTGGTTAACGACATAAATACGTGTGGATTGGAGGCAGCATTAACCGCATCAATAGCAATTTTAAAGCCACCATCGGTGCTGTTCTTGAATCCAATTGGGCAGGATAAGCCAGAGGCCAGTTCACGATGCCCCTGACTCTCTGTTGTGCGTGCGCCAATAGCTCCCCAGCTAACCAGATCAGCTATATATTGCGGGCTAATCAAGTCAAGGTATTCTGTCCCAGTGGGTACACCTGCAACCGCTAAGTCAGACAACAATTTACGTGCAAGTCGTAAGCCTTTATTAATTTTAAAGCTCTCATCCAGGTCAGGATCATTAATCAACCCTTTCCAGCCAACCGTGGTGCGTGGTTTTTCAAAATAGACCCGCATGATAATACATAAGTCACCGGCCAACTCATCGATCAAGGTTTTCAATTTTGCCGCATATTCTCTGGCCGCATCCGGATCATGAACCGAACAGGGGCCAACAACAACAACCAGGCGATCATCCTCACCTTGCAAGATATTATGTATCGCCTGCCTGGCATGGTAGACCGTTTCCGATGCCTGCTCGTCCATGGGATATTCATCGTGCAGTTTTATCGGAGGCAATACTTCCTGCAGCCCTGTAATACGTACATCATCGGTTTTAAAAATCATTGTTTAGCTCGTAACTTAAAATATCTTCTAAACAGCGATTATATAGGAATAGAGTAGTTTGCACGATGTCGATTTATCATCTAATTCATAAGCTAGCGTTGCAACTGGCATAATAATGATGGCAACTCGAGCAAACTGTTAAT
>JAFLJY010000199.1 GCA_022712755.1 Gammaproteobacteria bacterium | reverse complement strand
CAAGGTGGAAGAAAACACCCACAACAGGAATTTTTACAAGTCGATACTAGTCGTATTCTATTTATTTGCGGTGGAGCGTTTTCTGGACTAGAAAATATAATACGTGATCGCTCAGAAAAATCAGGTATTGGTTTTAGTGCCCAAGTTCACAGTAAAAACGATAGTAAAAACCTAGGCGAAATTTTTAAAGAAATCGAGCCTGATGATTTAGTTAAATACGGTTTAATTCCTGAATTTGTGGGTCGATTACCGGTAGTGGCTACTTTAGAAGAGCTTGATGAAGAGTCTTTAATAAAGATTTTGACTGAACCGAAAAACTCTCTAACGAAACAATATGCTAAATTGTTTGATATGGAAGATGTTAAGTTAGAGTTCAGAGAAGATGCACTCAAAGCGGTTGCAAAAAAAGGAATGGAGAGAAAAACTGGCGCTAGGGGGTTACGTTCCATTTTAGAAAGAGTGCTTTTAGACACAATGTACGACTTACCTTCAATGGACGGTGTTACTAAAGTTGCAATTGATGCGGCGGTAGTTGAAGGCGAGTCAGAGCCCTTATTAATTTATGAGAACAAAGATAAAAAAGCAGTGTCAGAGTAAAGCTGTCGCTAATTAAAAAAGCTGCGTTTTTACGCAGCTTTTTTTTTGCTAATTAAATGGTCTGTACTAGCCGATCTTGCTTGAAATAGTTTGTGATTATACCCATATAGACTGAAACGAGTTGTGTGAAAAAGCTGAACGAAAATTAGTTACCTGACGTCAATAAACTCTAGGATATGAAGTATGAGTAAGTTAAAACTGAGCGAGCCATCTGATTTAGAATATCCAGTGTTACCGTTACGTGATGTCGTGGTGTTTCCGCACATGGTGATCCCTCTTTTTGTTGGTAGAGAAAAATCGATTGAAGCTTTGCATTACGCTTCAGAAAATAATAATCAAGTATTGTTAATTGCTCAAAAAGATGCCAATACCGATAATCCCTCCAAAAAAGATCTCTATTCATATGGTTGTGTTGCCAACATTCTTCAATTGCTGAAGTTACCGGATGGTAACCTAAAGGTACTAGTAGAAGGTGTTGACCGAGTAGAAATTAACAAATTAAGCTCTGAACATGGTTTTATGATGGCGTCAGCAACGATTCAAAAATCAGTTGGTATCATTGATAAAGAAGAATCCGTGATTATTAGAACAGCAAAATCATTGTTTGAAAACTATGTGAAACTCAATAAAAAAATTCCTTATGAAGTTTTTAATACCATATCCTCGATAGACGATATTGAGAAGCTTGCTGACATTATTGCTGCTCACATGTTGTTAAAAATTGAGCAAAAACAAAAAGCATTAACTATTAATAATGTCACTAAACGATTAGAATATTTAATGTCTATGATGGAAGCAGAAATTGACCTACTTAACGTAGAAAAGAAGATCCGTGGCAGAGTTAAGAACCAAATGGACAAAAGCCAGAGAGATTATTATCTTAATGAGCAGATGAAAGCCATCCAAAAGGAGCTAGGAGAAGATGATGGAGCCTCTGATCTTGAGGATTTAGAAAAGAAAATCACCCAAGGAGGTTTATCTAAAGAGGCCAAAGATAAAGCTCAATCAGAGCTTAAAAAGCTCAAAATGATGTCACCAATGTCTGCGGAGGCAACCGTTGTCAGAAGTTATGTTGACTGGCTAGCGGACTTACCTTGGAAAAAACGAAGCAAACTTCAATCAGATATACAAAAAGCCCAGACAATATTAGAAAAAGACCATTATGGTTTAGATGAAGTAAAAGAGAGGATTTTGGAATTTTTAGCGGTTCAAACACGAGTCAAAAAATTGAAAGGGCCGGTTTTGTGTTTAGTTGGCCCGCCGGGTGTTGGCAAAACTTCTTTAGGTGAATCAATTGCGACGGCGACAGGGAGAGAGTTTGTTAGAATTTCTTTGGGTGGCGTTAGAGATGAGGCGGAGATCCGCGGTCACAGAAGGACTTATATTGGCTCGATGCCCGGAAAAATCATTCAAAAACTCAATAAGACTAAGGTTAAAAACCCACTCATTTTATTAGATGAAATCGATAAAATGGCGATGGATATGAGAGGCGATCCTGCCTCAGCGCTATTAGAAGTCCTTGATCCTGAACAGAATAATCGTTTTAATGACCACTATTTAGAGGTCGATTTTGATTTGTCAGAGGTCATGTTCGTATGTACCGCTAACTCCATGAATATCCCTGCACCACTGCTTGATAGAATGGAGGTAATCAATCTCGCTGGCTATACCGAAGATGAAAAATTAAATATAGCCGAACGCTATTTGTTACCCAAACAAAAGACCCGTAACGGGCTTGATGACCAAGAACTTCATATTTCAAAGCCGACTTTAATTGATACTATTCGGCTCTACACTCGAGAAGCCGGAGTCAGAAGTCTAGAAAGAGAGTTATCAAAAATTTGCCGTAAAGTGGTCAAGCAATTGATGTTAGATAGCTGTAAGAAATCAGTCCGAGTGACGGTTAAGAACCTCAATAAATATCTTGGGGTGCAGAAATTTGATTTTGGGGTGGCTGGCGAAACCGATCAAGTTGGCCAAGTGACGGGACTTGCTTGGACAAGTGTCGGTGGAGAGCTACTTACAATTGAATCCGTAGTGACCTCTGGTAAAGGCAAAGCGACCTCTACAGGGCATTTAGGGACGGTAATGCAAGAATCTATCACCGCCGCTATAACTGTTGTGAGGAGCAGAGCAGCTTCTTTGGGGATTGATGAGGACTTTTACCAGAAAAAAGATCTTCACATACATGTACCCGAGGGCGCGACCCCCAAAGATGGACCGAGTGCTGGTTGTGCTATGTGTACTGCGGTTGTTTCTTCTTTAACTGGAATTCCTGTTAGAAGAGATGTTGCAATGACCGGGGAAATAACATTGCGCGGAGAAGTTTTGCCCATCGGTGGATTAAAAGAAAAGTTGCTTGCGGCTCATCGAGGCGGAATTAAGCGAGTTTTAATACCACAGAAAAATGTAAAGGATTTAGCTGAAATACCAGAAAACGTGATCGGAGATTTGGAAATATTACCGGTTCGTTGGATTGATGAGGTTTTGGAAAAAGCATTAATTAGTGTACCCGTTCCCATAATTATCGAGTCAAAAATTGGGACAAAGAAAACCAAACAAAAGGCAAAAACATCTTTATCTGTCGGGCGAAAATCGAAACCACATTAAATTTAGCCTTTTGGCAAATTTGTTTAATATTTGCTCATTTATTGGTTGAATTTGGCTGAGACGTGAGAAATTATCACAAAGCGAGTGTTTTTATTCGTTTAATAGCAATTGT
>JAFLJY010000198.1 GCA_022712755.1 Gammaproteobacteria bacterium | reverse complement strand
CGACGCTCTTCCGATCTTTAAAATGTTTTTCTCTGCGCCTCCGCGTCTCTGCGGTGAAATATTTTTGATCTTTGAATGTCCGCTTCTGACCGAACTCAGCCATTCGCGATACATGTAAATCTGACACATTTTTCCAGATTAACCCTGAGCTACTGTAGCTAATATTAATTTCATGCAGGCTCTGCATCAAACAACGGCGTAATTGTTTCCCGATCAAATTTGCCAGTTTGTAGAAAAATAATAACCTGTGATGCAACATGTGCTGACATCAAAATGCTCAGGTGACTTTCATGCACAACAATGGCATCTGTCACACCTTTAAGCTGCGCTTCTTCAACTGAAACCGTGCCATCATGCGGTAATTTTGGCCCGCCTGCCACCAGCCCCATACCAATTGGAATATTGCCTGCAATAACACCGATATCCTGCCAGCCTCTCCATTTTGGTACATCACCCGATAACCCATTAACATTACTTTGACCCAGCATCCACCGTGTCACCGGGTGTGCATTGATACGCTTACCCACTGCACTGCCGTTTACTGGTGATGCCAATAATACAATACGGCCTTTTATATTAAAGGGAAACTGGTCAAATAAATGTAGAGTGATTATACCGCCAAAACTGTGCGCCACAATGTGTACCAACGGAGCATCAATTTTTTTTATATATTGATTGAGTTTAACGGCGATATCTGCAGGAGGTTTGCCCCAGACATGATAATTGAACATATGGCAGTCGTAACCGGCATTGCTTAAGCGATTGCGAAGTCTTAGCAGATCAACACCCGCGACGCTCCACAAACCATGCACTAATACGACGGCTTCACGCATAATAAAAATAAGACGCTTGTTTAGGGTGACACATCCAGCATACGCTCAAGCGCCAATTTAGCCTGAAATGCAACATCGACAGGCACACTGATTTGATTGACCACATGACCATCAACCAGGTTTTCCAGCACCCACGCCATATGTTGCGGGTCGATGCGAAACATGGTGGAACACATACACACATTTGGCGACATAAAATGGACATTTTTGCCTTCATGTTTAAACTGTTCATGCAGTCGATTAACCAGATTTAATTCGGTGGCAACCAGCCAGCGCGTATTTTTTTCAGCATTGGCAATGGTGTTAATGATATATTCTGTGGAGCCAATATAATCTGATTTCTGGCAAACTTCAAACGAACTTTCCGGATGTGATATTATTTTCGTTTCCGGGTGTTTTTGCTTGAAGTTATCAATCTGATCCGGCTGAAACATCTGGTGTACCGAACAAAATCCCTTCCACAATATAATCTTTGCTTTTTGAATTTGTGCTACCGATAAGCCGCCAAGAGGCTGATCATAATCCCACACCACCATCTCATCAAGCGCTATACCCATGGGATAGCCGGTGTTTCTACCGAGATGCTGATCGGGGAAAAATAGAACTTTTTCGCGCTGTTTGAAACTCCACTCCAGTACATGTCTGGCGTTGGTTGAAGTACAAACAATACCGCCATGTTTACCACAGAATGCCTTTAAATCTGCTGCTGAGTTGATATAAGTAACCGGGGTAATGGTCTGTTCAGTATCCAGAACCTCAGACAGTTCCTGCCAGGCGCGTTCGACATTTTGCAGATCGGCCATATCGGCCATGGAACAACCTGCCGACATATCCGGCAAAATTGAAACCTGATCAGGGCGTGACAGAATATCTGCCACCTCGGCCATAAAATGCACACCGCAAAAAACAATATAATCGGCTTTTGATGATGCCGCCTGGCGGGAAAGTTTTAGTGAGTCACCAGTGAAATCAGCATGACGAAACACTTCATCACGCTGGTAGTGGTGACCCAGTATGACCAGCCTCTCACCTAAGGTTTTGCGGGCAGCAAGGATGCGAGACTCGCAGTCCTCGTCATCGAGTAAAGTATAGGGTTGTATTGCTGCACTCATATTGTATTCATTGATCCGGGCATATGTACTTATTTTACTATCGATGAAGCAATGTTAGGGCTGTCAGGATTGACCATTAACTGTCTTGTTCGAGGCACCACAACCAGATCCATATCTTCCATAGGAATGGCACCAAGTAAAGACTGACCCCCCATCACCAGCGCACCAGCAAACCCCACTCTATTCTTATAGCGCAGTTCTATTGGCCCTACATAGGGAACAAGTTTTCGACTTCCATCCGCTAGTGTCACTTCCTTTTTATCAATCTCTTCCAGTTTTAATTGAATTTGTATGTGTGATGGAATGCACAAATGAACCTCACCTGTATCCGCCAGCGCATCAACGACTACTGATTCCAGTTCAGGCAGCCTCGGATTTCGCAACTGAATATTTGCATTAGTTAAGCCCATATACACCTCCTCATTGTTGTTTCAGAACGTGATTCGTCATTACTCCATCCTTAGATTCGCCTGCCTACTGCAGGCAGGTTAACAGTACATCCTTGTACTACTGCTCATTATTTTCCACTTTACGAAGTTTAAGGTTCAATTCACGCAATTGTTTATTTGAAACCGTAGCCGGCGCAGAGGTTAATAGACAGGCTGCCGATTGGGTTTTAGGAAATGCCATGACATCACGAATGCTGTGCGCACCCGCCATCAACATTACCAGACGATCCAGACCAAAAGCAATACCCGCATGTGGCGGACAACCATATTTTAATGCGGTTAGCAGGAAGCCAAATTTTTCTTCGGCTTCCTGCGGTGAAATACCGAGAATATCAAATACTGCGTTTTGCAACTCAATCTTATAAATACGCTCTGAACCGCCACCTAACTCAGTGCCGTTTAACACCATGTCATAAGCACGTGACAGCACGGTTCCAGGATCAGCTTTAAATTTTTCTACGGAATCAACCGATGGTGCAGTGAATGGATGATGTAATGCCGTCCAGTTACCCTCTTTGTTTCTCTCAAACATGGGGAAATTAACCACCCATAACGGTTGCCATGTTTCACTCACCAGACCGGCATCCTGGCCTAATTTAACGCGTAAAGCACCGATGGATTCATTAACCACATGGGTTTCGCCCGCACCGAAGAATAAAATATCACCCGATTGTGTGCCGGTTTTTTCAATAATAGCGTCAAGCACTTCGTCCGGTAAAAACTTCACTATCGGTGACTGCAACCCCTCGCGACCAGCACTGACATCATTGACCTTAATCCAGGCCAGGCCTTTTGCGCCATAACGGCCAACATATTCTGTGTATTGATCAATTTCTTTACGCGACAGTTTCGCCCCACCCGGTAATCGCAACACCACAATACGACCTTGCGGGTCATTTGCAGGACCGGAGAATACTTTAAATTCAACCTCTTTCATGACATCGGCAAGATCAACCAGTTCCAGAGCTATGCGTAAATCCGGTTTGTCTGAACCATAACGTAACATGGCTTCGCTGTAATCCATGCGCGGAAACGGATTGGGTAAGTCAACATTTAATGTTGATTTGAATAAACCACGAATCATTTCCTCCATGATCTCCATCACCGCGTTTTCGTCCATGAAGGTAGTTTCGATATCTATCTGGGTAAACTCCGGCTGGCGGTCGGCACGTAAGTCTTCATCACGGAAACAGCGCACAATCTGGTAATAACGATCCATGCCCGACATCATCAATAATTGTTTGAACAACTGCGGCGATTGCGGTAGTGCAAAAAAACTGCCCTGATGGGTTCGAGATGGCACTAAATAGTCACGTGCGCCTTCGGGTGTGGCCTTGGTAAGCATCGGGGTTTCGATGTCCAGGAAATGTTTTTCATCGAGATGATTTCGCAGATAACGTGTCACCTGTGAACGTAAACGCAAGCGTTGCTGCATTTCATCACGGCGCAAGTCTATATAACGGTACTGCAAACGCAAATCATCATGCACACCCACATCATCCAACTGAAACGGTGGCGTTTCTGACGCATTTAACACTTCCAGCTGTAACCCGAGAATTTCAATTTTACCCGAGGTGAGTTCCACATTTTCTGTGCCTTCAGGACGTAGCCGCACACGACCGGTCAAACGTAGAACATATTCATTACGCACATGTTCTGCTATCTCAAAGATTTCAGCGCGGTCAGGATCAAACACAACCTGCACGATACCATCGCGGTCGCGTAAATCAATAAAAATAACACCACCGTGATCTCGGCGACGATTGACCCAGCCACACAAGGTGACTTCCTGATCGAGTAATTCTTCGGTTACTGCTCCGCAATAATGGCTGCGCATGTATTCATCTCGTTATGTTATGTGAAACGGTTTATTTTACCGTATTAAGGGATGGTTTTAAGTTATATGTTTTAAGTTTTAAGTCTTTTGACTTATAACTTATAACTTTTTAACCGAGCCATCCGATGATTTTTTAGCCTCTACAAGTTTTTTCTCGCCGGACTTTTTCTCAACCCTCGCATCACCAGCAACATTTTTCTTATTACCCGATTTAAAATCTGTCTCATACCAACCACCGCCTTTCAAGCGAAAAGCGGCTGCTGACACTTTCTTTTTCATTGTCGATTTGCCACAGGGAACGCATATTTTTAGTGGTTTATCACTAATTTTCTGCAAAACTTCCTCTTCATGCCCACATTTTGTGCACTGATATTCATAAAACGGCATAATCGACCCACCCAAAAAAATATAAATACGTATATAAACGCGCAATTATATATGGCCAGGGACGGACGGTATATAGAAAATGCATATGTCCATGGATGGACGGTAGTAGGGTAATGCAGGAGCAATTATCGAGGAGCAATTTTCTATGCACCGATCAATGCGACCATCAACACCCACATCGAGCACTGGTATTGTACTATGAGAAAAACAATGAAAAAACCTGAAACCAATAGCCGCAAAACAGTGATTATTACCGGCTGTTCAACCGGCATCGGCTATTGCGTTGCCAAAGGTTTAAAACAGCGTGGTTATCATGTCATCGCTACTGCCAGACGCGAAGACAGCGTAAAACAACTTATCGACGAAGGCTTTGAAAGCATGACTTTGGACTTGTCGAAAAGCGAGTCAATACAACAGGCATTTAAACAAATCATGCTGTTAAGCGATGGCAAACTTTACGCATTATTTAACAATGGTGCGTTTGGATTGCCCGGCGCGGTTGAGGACCTAAGCCGGGAAAGCCTGAAAATTCAATTTGAGACCAATGTCTTTGGCTGGCTAGAGCTCACCAATCTTGTCATTCCAATAATGCGAAAACAGGGTTTTGGCCGCATCATTCAAAATAGCTCGGTATTGGGTTTTGTCGCCATGCCCTTTCGCGGTGCTTATAACGCCAGTAAATATGCCATAGAAGGCTTAAGTGATACCCTTCGCCTGGAACTGAAAGGCAGTAATATTTTTATTAGCCTGATTGAACCAGGTCCGATTACCAGCCAGTTTCGCGCCAATGCGGTAAAAGCCATGTTGTTGCACATTGATATTGAAAACAGCATACACCGTGAAAAATATCTGGGTGTACTGGAACGACTCAATAAAAAAGGCGCAGCGGT
>JAFLJY010000197.1 GCA_022712755.1 Gammaproteobacteria bacterium | reverse complement strand
GGTTATGGCACTTAATCTAAAAAAGTGGTGTTACGCTTTAGTGAGATATTACATAAAGCCGGTATGACCACCGTGGTGCGTAAAACACGCGGTGAAGATATTGATGCCGCCTGTGGTCAGCTAGCTGGAATAATCCAGGATAAAAGTCGTCGGCACCAAAGGTTTGCGCAGCCCCGATTTGGCATGGAACATAAATATTAAATCCGAAATGTTACCTATGATTACAAGCAAGATTATGAAAATAATAGCAGCATTGCTTTGTTTGTTTTTAGTTGCCTGCGCAACCTCAACTGAGCCCGTCAAGAGAAAAAAGAGTGAGCCAAATCTAAAAGAAGCGGCCGAATTAAATACCCAGCTTGCTGTCGGTTATATTCAGAACAAGCAATATAAACCGGCAAAAGAAAAGCTTGAAAAGGCCATTAAACAAGATCCGGATTATTTTAAAGCCTATAAGACCCTGGCTTATCTTTTTGCTTTATTAGGCCTTACTGAAGAGGCTGAAAAAAAATACAGTAAAGCACTGGAATTAAAACCGGATGATCCTGATCTATCAAATAGCTATGGTGCTTTTTTGTGCAATAGTGGGAAATACGATGAAGCGCAGAAACATTTAAAAATAGCCTACAGCGACCCGTTTTATGAAGCACGTTATCTGGCTGAAAGTAATGCGGGTAGTTGTTATATAAAACAGGATGAATATAAAAAGGCAGAAGCCTTATTGAGAAAATCACTTCGTGTTAACCCTGCATTACCTGGTTCACTAATATCAATGGCAGAAATAGGGTTCAAAACCGAAAGATATCTGATGGCGCGTGCTTATATTCAACGTTATCACGATGTTAGAGCTGCAAGTGCAGAAAGTTTATGGATTCAGATACAGGCAGAAAGGGCACTGGGTGCAGAAAAACATTATATGAAGTATGCCAGGCAGTTAATTAATGATTTCCCTGATTCGGATGAAGCCGGTTGGGTAGAAGCGCAGGCCAAAAATGAACAGTTTAGATGATGAACAATTCTGATAATGATCCAGACCATAAGCCAGAGGAAAATAATACTGATTTTGGTTCAGTACTGGCGGTCGCTCGCAAATCACAAAAATACTCTATTGATGATGTCTGCGCACAGTTAAAAATACCTCCTCGTATTATTGCCGCCATTGAAAATAATGATATTGCTGCATTGCCTGAAGCGACCTTTACCCAGGGGTATATACGTAGTTATGCAAGGTTTTTGGAAATATCAGAAGAAAGTGTGCTGGCTATTTACAACAAGGCCGTGCCGCATGATCTGTCAAGGAAATTAAAACCTCGCTCGAACCTGCCCAATGAGACAAACAGTAAATCACCTTTAATGAAAGTGGTTACCTCGCTGTTAATTATTGCGGGAATAACAGCCGCTATCTACGGAAGTTTTCAGTATTACCAGGAAAAAGCCGATGCTATGAAAACAGAGCGGGAAACTGAGCGGGAGTCAAAAGAGCGCAGTTTCACCGGTAACTCACTGGATTCGCCTGGCGGCAATTCACAAGATTTCCAGTCACTGAATAT
Organism: Gammaproteobacteria bacterium; assembly: GCA_022712755.1. Classification (GTDB taxonomy): domain Bacteria; phylum Pseudomonadota; class Gammaproteobacteria; order SZUA-229; family SZUA-229. The sequence goes on along the minus strand of JAFLJY010000197.1, from coordinate 5,317 downwards.
TCAACCCATGAAAATTCAACAAACGGCCCGCTTAACCGAAAACGGTGAATTAATTGTAGAACAGCCTGCTGTAAATGAAAAAAAAGAAATAACGCAAATGCCTGTGATAGATGAACCCGTGGCTGATGTAGTTGCGGTTAATACAGTGATGGTTGATAGCAGGGAAGCTGCGGTTGAGGTGGTGGATGAAACTTTGGCCCCTGTGCCGGAGCAAACAACGACAGAAGAGGGGCAACAAACTGTTCCAGACGTTGATGTGCTGAAAATATATGCGGAACAAGGCTCATGGATGGAGGTTCATGATGCCAGTAAAACACGCTTGTTTTATAATATGATAGCCAAAGGCGGTACAAAAAATCTTCAAGGTCAGGCACCGTTTCGTATCTCGTTGGGCAATGCTAAAACAACAAAATTAGTTATTAACGATATTGTAATAGATATGTCAAAATATATACGTAAAAATAATACCGCCAGAATTACCGTTTCGACTGAAGAACAGCGTGTTGTTTTTCATTAACGGTGGTTGAAATAATAAAAATTCAGAGAAAAAATTACCACGAAGGGTGAAAATTATTAAAAATAAAATTTTTTTTTGCGAACTTTGCGTATTTTGCGTCTAAATTGCCACTCCTATTAACTTGAAAACCCCATGTCTAAATTAATTAAATCCATCCGAGGTATGCACGACGTATTACCTGACGATAGCCACCGCTGGCAGGCCTTTGAGGCTGTTATTCGCCAGTTGATGACAAGTTATGGCTACAAAGAAATACGCATGCCACTGGTGGAGTCAACAGATCTGTTTTGTCGTTCTATCGGTGAAGTCACTGATATCGTTGAAAAAGAAATGTATACTTTTGAAGATCGCAATGGTGACAAATTAAGCTTACGACCAGAAGGGACTGCCAGTTGTGTTCGTGCCGGTATACAGCATGGTTTACTGTATAATCAAATTCAACGCCTCTGGTACAACGGTCCTATGTTTCGGCATGAGCGCCCACAAAAAGGGCGTTATCGACAGTTTCATCAGTTTGGCGTAGAAGCTTTTGGTATCGCAACGGCGGATATAGATGCCGAATTGATATTGATCTGTGCCAGATTATGGAAACAACTAGGTCTCAAAGGCGTGCGGCTGGAGCTGAACACGCTGGGTTCAAGCCAGACAAGGAGCGAATATAAGCAGATTCTGGTTGAATACTTAAATCTGCACCTGGAATTGCTGGATGAAGACAGTCTGCGTCGACTGCAAACCAACCCGTTGCGTGTTCTGGACAGTAAAAATCCAGCAATGAGGCAGATGCTGGATAATGCCCCGGCGTTAATCGATCATCTTGATGATGAATCTTGCCAGCAATTTGATAAACTTAAAGCCAGCCTTGATGCAGCTGGTGTCGAATACAGCATAAATCCACGTCTGGTTCGCGGTCTGGATTATTATTGCAAAACTGTGTTCGAATGGATTACCGATGAACTTGGTGCGCAGGGGACTATTTGTGCGGGTGGCCGTTATGATGGCCTGGTTGAACAGTTAGGCGGTAAATCCACCCCGGCAGCAGGTTTTGCACTTGGTGTTGAGCGCATACTGTCTCTGCTGGAAGTGCAACAGGAGCAGCAAGCGCAAAGTATTGATATCTACCTGTTGCTGCTGGGCGACGCCTGTGAAATTAAAGGTTTGCAATTAGCAGAACAAATAAGGGATTTGCATCCTGAGTTAAAAATGATTACTCACTGTGGTGGTGGTTCGATTAAAAGCCAGCTGAAAAAAGCAGATAAAAGCGGCGCAAAAATTGCTTTAATCCTGGCTGAAGACGAATTAAAAAATGAACAATTGACAGTGAAATATTTACGTGAGAAAAAACATCAAATAACGATTAGTTTTGATGGTTTGAACGAATTCATTAAAAATATGAGAGCTTTGCACAATAGGTGAAAAAGCAGCTTTCCGCAAATACACGCAGTAGTGGCACATCCTTGTGCCACTACTGCGTGTATTTGCGGAAAAATATAGCATTAAAGATTAATGATAGCTTGCCAAAGCAATTTTTATTATATCCGTCCTTTTGGTTCGTGAACGCCACATCCATGTGGCACTGCTCGTGCAAAGGTCTCAATATATAACTTACATAATATAAAAGGTTAAAAAATACCAATGAACGAATACGAAACAGAAGATCAGCAAGTTGAAGCCTTAAAAAGGTGGTGGAAAGAAAATGGCACCTCATTAATTATCGGTCTGGTAGTGGGTGTGTCGGGACTATTTGGCTGGCGTTATTATGTGCAACAGGAAAACATGCAGGCCGTACTGGCCAGTGACTTATACATGCAGGTAATGCAACAGGTTTCTCAGCAGCAGGTGGCACAACAGCCGAATGAACTAAATAGTGTCGACGATAAAATCTTTGATATTAATAATCAGTTGATTAACGAATTCTCAAATACACCTTATGCTGCATTGTCTTCACTCATGCTGGCTAAGTATGAATATGAAAAAGGTAATACAGATGCAGCCGTTGCACAACTTGAACTGGCCGTTAAACATGCCAGTGATGATCAGATAAAACAAATTTCGAGCTTGCGACTGATTCGACTCTATATTGAACAGGAAAAATATGCAGAAGCACAGACTTTATTAAATCAGCCGCATGATGCCGCCTATGGTGCGCAGATTGAAGAGTTAAAAGGTGATATGCATAGTGCAAAAGGTGATGTAGTACAGGCACGAATTGCTTACGATAAAGCCATTGATCTACAGGGCATGGCAGCCAGTAAATGGTTAAAGCTGAAAAGACAAAACCTTGGCGCTTAAATCTCGACACGTAATTTTGAATAGTCTCAACTTGAACAGTGTCAAGCAGACATTCATTAGCTGAACTTATTGCTATAAGTTTTGCCTCACTCGTTCTATCTCAATCATACCCACTAAAAAACTTGTGTATAAACCAGTTATTTCAACCCGTTATTTACTATTACTGTTAGCAGTGCTTTTCATCAGTGCCTGCGCAGACGATACTAACCTTGACCAGCCAGTCGAACTTGTGCCGTTTGATAGTGATTATTATCTGGATGTAAGCTGGCACAAATCAAGTGGTGCGGGTGTGGAAGAGCAATATGTTTTTTTACATCCTTTGATATTAAAACACATCGCGGTAACAACAAGTCGTAACGGTGTATTAAGTATCATCAGCCTTAAAACCGGTGATTTTGAACAGGATATAGAGCTTGATTCGGTTATTAGCGCAGGTATTGGTGGTAATGAGACGGTCTGGTTACTGGCCTCGCGTGATGCTTATGTGATTGCAGTTGATGCAAAAAACCGAACTGAACGTTGGCGTACTCGCGTACCCAGTGAAGTACTGGCAAGACCGGTTATTTATCAAAATACGGTGGTAGTGCGAACCGTTGATGGCAAAATTCTGAGCCTGGATTTAGACAACGGTAAAATTCGTTGGCAATATCAACGTGCGATTCCAGACTTAACTTTACGTGGCACCAGTGAACCCGTGATTACACGAGACAGGATTTTTGCCGGGTTGGCGGATGGCCGATTGATTGCGCTGTCGCCTGAAGATGGCAAGGTTGTCTGGGATGTTGCTTTGACTGTGCCTAAAGGCAGGTCTGAAATTCAACGTCTGGTTGATATTGATGGTGATGCTGAGCTTTATGGCAGGGTGCTGTATGCCGCCAGTTTTCAGGGGCGTGTTGCTGCAATTGATGTTGCTCGTGGTCAATTTCTTTGGGCGCGGGATTTTTCAACCCATACCGGTGTGGTGCTGGATGAAAAAACATTGTATAGCAGTGATGAAAATGGCCATGTCTGGGCACTGGACAGGTTAAATGGTGCAACAATCTGGAAACAGGACAAACTGGCACACCGGCAATTAACCCGTCCTACACTTATTGGCGATTATATTGCGGTGGGTGACTTTGAGGGTTATGTGCATTTGTTATCACGCTATGATGGTCGTTTTATTGCACGCTATCAGCTGGGTCAATTTGATAATTTAGGTTGGTATCTCGCTACCGGTATTATTGTGCCACCCATCGTATACGGTAAGGATCGACTTGTTGTGGTTACACGAGGCGGTATTGTTTATGTGTTGGCGTTACACCAACGCGATGATGATGTTTAAATTATATGTGTAACAATCTTGCTTCTGAACTTGTTGTTTCGCTGGTTGGTCGCCCTAATGTGGGCAAGTCAACCTTGTTTAACGTATTAACAAAATCACGTGATGCGTTGGTTGCTGACTATCCCGGTCTTACTCGCGACCGCCAGTATGGGCGTTTTGCGTTTAAATCAAGCGATATCATCATTATTGACACCGGCGGCTTAAGTGGGGAGAGTGAAGAACTCGACTCTCACATGGAAAAACAAACCCGTTTTGCCGTTGATGAAAGCGATATTATTCTTTTTATGGTGGATGCGCGAGATGGCCTAACACCCGCTGACGAGGTTATATCCGACTCATTAAGGCGAACAGGTAAACATGTCAAACTTATCGTTAACAAAACCGATGGGCTGGATGTGCGCACTGTTGCCAGTGAGTTTTTCTCATTAGGGCTAGGTGAGCCGATATCAATAGCTGCATCACAAAATCGCGGCATTCAGGTAATGCTTTCTAGCGCGCTAAAAACTTTTAGTGAAAGTGCGGCAAGAGAAGAAGCAGCAAACGCATCAGAATCCAGCCAGGAGTCTGATAGGGAAGATGTTGATAACAGTGAAGATATTGGTGAAAAAAGAATAAAAGTAGCGATTATTGGACGTCCCAATGTGGGTAAATCAACGCTGGTTAACCGATTTTTAGGCGAAGAGCGTGTCGTGGTTTATGACATGCCGGGCACGACACGTGACAGCGTATTTATTCCTTTTGAACGTGATGGTAAAAAATACACTTTTATTGATACTGCAGGTATTCGCCGAAAACGCTCAGTACACGAAGCTATCGAAAAATTCAGTGTCATCAAAGCCATGCAGGCAATCGAACGTGCCAATGTGGTGATTGTGATGATTGATGCCAGAACCGAAATAGCGGATCAGGATTTGCATTTAATCGGTTATGTGTTGGAGGCTGGACGCGCACTGGTTTTAGCCATTAATAAATGGGACGGCATGGATGACTATCAAAAACAGTTAATTCATAAAGGCATAGACAAGCAATTACCCTTTGTGCGTTTTGCAGAAACATTTTTTATTTCAGCCTTGCATGGATCTAGTGTTGGCAAACTTTATGCCGCAATTGATAAGGCTTATGATTCAGCAACAAAAAAATATTCAACTTCAGATCTTACCGTTCTGCTAGAGAAAGAGATCGGAAGA
>JAFLJY010000280.1 GCA_022712755.1 Gammaproteobacteria bacterium | reverse complement strand
CCTGTGCTAACTGATCATTGACTTCTTCAACAGTGCCATCAATTTCGCATAATAATATAGCCGCTGCGTCATGTGGGTAACCGGCATGCACAAAATCATCGGCGGCTTTAAGTGCAGCGTTGTCCATCAGCTCTAAACCAGCAGGAATAATGCCTTTGGCAATGACATCGCTAACCGCCTGACCGGCAACGGCTATATCATCAAACGATGCCAGCATAACTTTAGCCACAGCAGGTATGGGTAATAGTTTTACGGTTATTTCGGTGATGATAGCGAGCAGTCCTTCGGAGCCGGTGAGGATGGCTAGCAGGTCGTATCCCGGTGAATCAAGCGCATCACAGCCAAGAGTTAACTCATCGCCATCCATAGTGAGTACCTTGAGTTTTATGATGTTGTGTACGGTAAGACCGTATTTCAGACAGTGAACCCCACCCGCATTTTCAGCAACATTACCACCAATTGAGCAGGCAATTTGCGATGAGGGGTCGGGTGCGTAATACAAACCGTGTTGTTTTACTGCTTCGGATATCGCCAGATTTCTCACGCCCGGCTGCACCACAGCGGTTTGGTTTTCTGCGTCAACGGATATTATTTTGTTGAGTTTAGCCAGGCTTAGTAAAATACCATCTTTATGGGGCAAGGCACCGCCGGAAAGCCCGGTTCCAGCGCCGCGTGCAACCACCGGCACATTGTTATCATAACAAAGTGTAAGAATGGCTTTTATCTGTTTAATATTGTCTGGAATGGCAACAGCCAGTGGCACCCTCTGGTAGGCGGATAAGGCATCGCATTCATAAGGTTTTAAATCTTCTGCCTGGTGCAGTAACTGGTTGTCGGGAAGAATCGCAGTTAGTTGGTTTATAAAGTTTTGTTTGTTCTTCATGTGGAAATATTCAGGTAAAAAAATATGAACTGATTGTGGCAATTATTATCTACTTTGTCACGGATTTTGATTTTACAGTAAAGCGGCATGTTAGAATTCGCTAACATAATATCAGTCTAATTTTTGAGGTGAAATACAGTATGCTACGTAAAGCATTGATAATAACAACACTACTTGCACCGTTTAATAATGTCTTTGCCGGAGCAATAGATTTTCGCGTAGGAAGTGACGCAGCGGAGCTGGCTTTTTTAACACAAAATGCCACTTTTGGTTATGGCGGAGCTGACATTGGGTTTGGCGTTTTAATTAATGAAGAAGATGATTTTATTGCCAACGCTTCTATCCTGGTTAGCGGTAGTAGTAAGGGTGATGTAAAAGGGCTGCATTTTGGTGTAGGCGTTAAAGTCTATGCAGGTAGTCTGGATGGACCCGCCGCTGTTTCCTTAGATGTTAACGGTGGTGCCATTGCTATTGGCGGGCGCATACGTTACATCCTTCCCAGCAAAGTGCCTGTGGCAGTATTGGGCGAAGCCTACTTCGCGCCAGACATTACCAATATTTCTGACTTTGATGGTTTAATAGAATATCGCATAGCACTGGAGCTCGAAATAACACCTAGTGCACTCGCTTACATAGGTTATCGAAAACTCGAAGTAACTTTTAATGATAATGTTGAATATGATGTAGATGACTCTGCTCATGTTGGTGTGCGTTTTGAGTTTTAAATAGTAAGGCTGCCTTAGCTTCTAAGTCGGTTTGCGACACATAGCAGACATTAAAAGAACAAGATTTTTATCCACAGATAAACGCAGATGAACACAGATAAAAGCGTTTATTGTTAGCCTCGCCGTAGGCGAGAGCTAAAAAATATCTGTGTTCATCTGCGTTTATCTGTGGATAAAAAGTTTTTTCGTATGTCCGCTAATGACGTTTCCGGACTACCGCTGAGCTATTACATTATGAATGAGCTTGAAAAGTTGTTACAAATTATGATGGATCTCCGTGACCCAAAAACGGGTTGCCCCTGGGATGTTAAGCAGTCGTTTGACAGTATTGCTGCTTACACGGTTGAAGAGGCCTATGAGGTGGCGGATGCGATTGAGCGTAACGACATGGATGATTTGAAAAGTGAATTGGGTGATTTATTGTTTCAAGTGGTCTTTCATGCGCAAATGGCAGCAGAAAATAATCAGTTTAATTTTGCCGATGTGGTTAACGGCATAAATAACAAGTTGGTGACGCGTCATCCCCATGTTTTTGGTGAAGATAAAACCAGAGATGAAGAAAAGTTAAATCGCGACTGGGAAAAACACAAGAAAAAAGAACGTGTCCAAAAAAGTCAGCCGGATAAAGACAATCACCGCAGTTATCTGGATGGCATCGCCGGTACCATGCCAGCATTACGCTGGTCTGAAAAACTGCAAAAGCGTGCGTCACATCATGGTTTTGACTGGGACAGTATTGCGCCAGTATTTGCTAAGCTCAATGAAGAAATTGGTGAGCTTAAAGCCGAAATTGGTGTTGCAGATAACCAAAAAAAAATTACCGACGAAATGGGTGATATCCTGTTTGCCAGCGTCAACCTTTCGCGCCATTTGGGGGTGAATCCGGAGCAGGCCCTGCGTGATTCCAACCGGAAATTTATTTCACGTTTTGAAGTTGTTGAACAGTTGTTGCGTGAAGATGGCAAAAATATGGATGATTGTAGTGTTGCTGTGCTTGAGGATTATTGGCAGAAAGCAAAAAAAATATTGTCCACAGATGAGCGCAAATGATCGCTCTTACGCATCCATGCGTTCGCGACATTAGTGCATCCATGCACGTCAACGCAAATACAATCTTTTTAATTTCTTGTGCGTTTTTGTAGGCCTGCATAAGGCTCTGCCGTTGTCGGCGCTTTCGGTATAACTTGCCTGCTGCACTGTCGCCCATGTTTTATTAACATTGGCAGGCCTACGATTATTATTCAATAATTATCTTTTTATTTTTATTAGCGTTGACGTGCATGGATGCGTAAGAGCGATCATCTGTGGACAATATGTTTTTAAGTTTTTTTAGTGCAAAAAAAGCCGCTTTGAAAGCGGCCTTTTCTGTATTGCTCAGTTCTTACTAGATAAACAATGACTGTGTAGCGTCAGCGGATTCTTCAAAGTATGTCGCCGCGCCAACGAACTCAATACCATCAATGAAGTTTTTAGGGTCGTGACCAAATAACTCAACGGTCATCTGACAAGCAAGGAATTTGCATTCTGCTTCCTGGCAAAGTTCACGCAGCTCATCAATTGAAGCAACACCACAATTGCTTATGGTTTTCTTCATTAAGCTGGTGCAGATAGGGTCCATAAATGGTACGTTCCATAATACGTTTGGCACTTTAGGACCAAAGTCGATGCCTCGTAGCCACTTGGGGCCAAATGGCATTTTCATTGGCATGTCAGGTGCTGCCATTGGCGTAATTTTTAATGCGCTGGTATCTTTCAGCAACAGGTTCAAACCGTAGAAGGTAAAGAACAGGGTAACTTCCATGCCTAAAGCGGCAGCAGTGCTGGCTAGAATGAATGGAGGGTAAGCCCAGTCCAGGGTACCCTTGGTTGCGATGATGGTCAGTTTACGTTGATCGGCCATGATTTTATCCTCATATAATGTTGCGTTTTTAAGACAGTCTTCTGACTATTTATAATTCAGAGGATATAACCATACTCCTAAAGTATCGAGTATGGCAAGTCTCTAATATTGCTTTTATTTGGTTTGCGTTGTGATTAGTCTTAAAAAGGCGGCGTATTCGCTGTTAATAGGCGCTTTTTAGCGATTTATTCCAAAACACGATAACTGTTATTCTCAAGCCAGGTTTTGAGCTCGGGCAGGTTTTTTATCGGGTCGTGACATAAAAAACCGCGGCAGGGGTAGGCGATAGCGGTATTTTTTTCGCCGGATACTTTTTCTGCCAGGCTCGGGTGTGGTGTCTGATCGTTGGGGATAGTGTAGACCAGGGTGTCAGGTAGATAATACTGTTGTGTGACTTGCTGCCAGTTTCTTTCATTATCAACCTGATTGTTGACGTGCTCTATAATCGGGTCTCTTATGATGAGGATGTTGGGTGGCGTTAAATGTTCTCTTAGCGCATTTAATAATGCGCAGTGTGAAATGGGTGCCTGGTTTATTGCGTTCCATGCCGATCTCAGGCAGTTTTTAGCAGCATCAATATAGCGTGGGATGCCAGATAGATAGCCCAGTCGATTTAAAGCCAGTGCGGCGATAGCGTTACCGGCAGGAATGGCATCATCGCTAAAACTTTTTACGTGTTGAATCAAATCTTCATGTTGATGGCTGGTAAAGTAAAAGCCGCCGTAGTTGGCATCTTCAAAGTCGCTAAGTAATTTGTCGGCTAATTGTAGTGCCCAGCGATAGAGTTCGTTATCCCATTGATTCTGCAGTAGCTCAAGTAAGCCATAAATAAGAAAAGCATAATCATCGACATAAGCATTAAGCGAGGCTTTACCATCTTTGACGCTGGCAAACAGTCGGTTATTTTTCCAGCAGACATTTTTTAAATAACAGGCTGCTCGTTTTGCTGATTCTGTGTACTGTGGTTGCTCCAGAAGACGGCCAGCAACAGCCATGCCGTGAATCATTAAGCCATTCCAGGCGCATAGTATTTTTGTGTCAATATCAGGGCGCAAGCGATGCTCACGTTGTTGGAATAACCATTGTCGAATTTGTTGTAAACGGCTATGCAATTCCTTTTTGCTTATATTGCGTTTGTTAGCCAGCATTGTCTCGCTGAGGTAACCGTGAAGGTGCCATGCTTCTTCAAAGTTGGCCTCCAGGTTTAAGCCGAAGCGTTCTTTGAAGTGTGCAATATCAGTAATGCTGATGTCACCCTGCCTGGTGAGGTTCTCTAAGAGCATGTTTATTTCAGCGTTAGACCAGACAAAGAATTGTCCTTCATGGCCTTCTGAATCGGCATCCTGTGCTGAGTAATAACCTCCTTCAGGTGACTGCATTTCTCGAATTGCCCAGTTGGCGGTTTTAGTGGCAGCATCAAAAAATAAACAATCAGGCTTTATCCTCCATGCTTGACTATATAATGACACCAGCGGGCCGTTGTCATACAGCATTTTTTCAAAATGCGGGATCATCCAGAGTTCATCGGTGGAATAACGGTAGAAACCGCCGCCGAGGTGGTCGAAAACGCCGCCATTAGCCATTTTCTCTAATGTATATAGTGCGCAATGTAATATGCGGGGGTCTGTCTGCAGATTTTTCTGAGCGTGAAACCAGTGTTTTATGGAAAATTCAATAATAGAGGGATGAGGAAACTTGGGGGCGCCACTAAAACCACCGTTAACAGGGTCGAACTGTTTCTCGATCTGATTACGTGCGATATCAATAGGCGCATAGTTGAATTCGACATTAATCGGTTTCGATGATTCGTATATGCGATGGTAAGTTGATTGCAGTGAGGCAGATTGTTGCAGAATGTCCGATTGTCGTGATTGCCATATTTCGCTGATCCGATGCAGCAGAGACTGAAAAGCAGGCAAACCCTGCTTTGCCTGTTTGGGAAAATAAGTGCCGACAAATATCGGCATCTGTGTTTCAGGCGACAGAAATACAGTCAGTGGCCAGCCGCCGGGACGTTCTGTGAGTAATGAATGTGCATTTTGATAGATTATGTCTAGATCGGGTCGTTCTTCTTTGTCGACCTTTATATTGATGAAGAGCTCATTCATTACCCTTGCGGTCTCGATGTCTTCAAATGATTCATGCGCCATAACATGGCACCAGTGACAGGCAGAATATCCGATAGACAGCAATATGGGTTTGTTCTCCTGTTTGGCCAGTAGCAGTGAGCCTTTATTCCACGAATGCCAGTGCAC
>JAFLJY010000196.1 GCA_022712755.1 Gammaproteobacteria bacterium | reverse complement strand
CTGGAGAATATGGTGCGCCACATGTTAAACCCGGCAGCAGCGGTTGCAAGTTATGATTATTCGCAGTTAAACCCAACGATACAGGCTGAACATATGTTGACTAATACACAGTTTGCACTGGAACAACTTGAAGCAAACCGTAGCAACAATGTTGCTGATGTGCATCGTAATGTTACTTTCATCGAGGATGATATAACGGATCTGGTTGAATTTCTAAAAACTCTGACTGACCCCTGTGTAAAAGACCGTGCATGTCTTGCACCGTGGATACCGGATGCAAGTGACAGCAATCCAGATGGTTTGCGTTTGAATGCCATCGATAACACAGGTGCTTTTCTATAAAAACTGTAGTTTAAACCTTGCTACTCTGCTAGCCGTTAGAAGTATGAACCGGGCGTGAACATCAACGATACACCGTGAGACCCTCCATGGTGGCCCAACACCTGCATTCATAGGGTGATGGCCGTTGCCGGATGCGTCCGATTCATACTTCTAACAGTTGGCGGTAGTGGTGGGACTGACGCCAATGCCAGTAAGTTAAGAAAAACATGGAGTCGTAGGTCGGGTTAGTGAAACGTAACCCGACAATTGTTAACATTAAGCCATTGATTGTTGGATTACGCTATCGCCAGCCTTGTTAATCTGGCAACCTACAAAAACTTATTATATTCTTAACTTACTGGCATTGGGCCTGACGCTGGTATCCTCCCCTCCATAAACGAAGGGGGTTCTTATGCAGGCCTACAGCTGGGTGGCAGTTGCTCTAACAATAAAAAAACGGCAACCAGAATAATCTGGTTGCCGCTTTAAAAGCAAACAGGCATTTGTAGAGCCAGTCAGCCAATCTATTTTAATTGCTATCTCTAATCCCGCAGTAACTGTGCCACCGCTTCTCCATAAAATGTTTTAGCCACGTCCCAGCTTCCCGGATTGATTGTATCAACAATATCGGCGTAAATAATCATCGGGTTTAACCCATCTATATTATTGTTGCCCGCAAATATTGGTGACCAGAATCTATTGTACACGCAGATTTCGCCTTCATCATCTTTTTGTAATCCATAAAATTCGGCAAATTCTTTATGTTTTGTGTCGGACGTAAAATACAGGCTAATTGTTTCCGGCTGCATAAAGGGTGTCGATTTTGCGATAATAACTTCGCCGCCCCAAAGTCCCTGAAACTTAACCGGGTCTGCTTTTTGCCACCAGCTTTTACCGTCACTGGTATCACTACAGGTATAGCAGTCCATAAGTTGTTTTGGCCGTAATTTTTCCAGGTAACCATCTACCCAGCGTTCAAACAAACGCTTTTTATTGACCAGTCGACGCTCACCGTCATCAAGTATATAACCCGAAGCATACAGGTCATCAATAACAGGGCCAACGCTGCCTAATGCAATATTGATCTTATTAGAAATGTCCCGGTACGAAGCATGAAGAAAACGTGGCTCATTAAATACAGCGAATATCAACTTCAGGCCTGCCGCATTAAACGCTCGTCCACGTACACGTTTACTGCGTATTCGCGCTGGTTTTTTGCCTTTGATATATAAATCAAGCTGCTTGCTTTTAATCGAAATGTTACCGGTGCAATCAACAAATGCTACTGAACGCTGACGAAACTTTTCTGCCATAACTGGATTGATAAAATCAGCGAATAATATTGTTTTCGTTGGCATCGCTTTAATTTGCGAGATTAAAGTATTGATGTCTTTTTGTGGTGCCCATGTTTGCACCATCACGTTAAAAGCTAACTCTATGTTAGATCCTATATTGTTGCCATTTAACGTTATGGTTGTTTTGTCCCTGGAGGCTTGTTTTGACAGTGAAAATAAATTTTCACTTGAGGCCAATGATTTCTTCTTGCTGATCGCAGAATTTAATTGCATTAAAGCCTGTTGTAATATCTGTTTTTTCTCCATCAAATACCCCTTAGCGACATCTGTTCAAAAATATTGAACGGATGCTAGCATATTAATAATTTGGATGTTTGGCTATTATTTTAATAGGGGTTGTGTGATTTCAGTATTTCGTCAGGGTTGTATTGACGCGTTAAGATCATGGTGCGGAGTAGTGTAAGGATGTAGCGCTGCTCGGCCCTGTCAACTGATTTTTTAGGATAAAAAACACCGTACTAAAAGGTAGGGCAGCTGTTTTAATTAGACATTGTTACTCATCACCTTCAGCCACCATGGCGGCATATTTAATGCTGTCTCGTAATTCCTGAATTTCATCATCCAGTATTTTTTGCTGAGATAACAGATGCGATAATTTGCGAAGTGGACGGCCATGTGATTGCTCAAATTGCGATTCCAGCTTTTCTACCAACTTTTTTACTGTTTTTTCAGGATAATCATTTAATTCAAGATGACTAAATAATACCTTGCTTACATCAAAGGGGTAAAGCTGGAAACGATCAACATAGGCTTCTACCAATGACCAGAAAAAAGGTCGTACCTTACTGACCTCAAGGTTTTTGTCATTGAGCAATTTAATAGCGAGCTCGCCCAGTTGGGTTAAATCAAGCTGATCCGGTTTGGGTTCTGACAAGTCTGCGGGCGCAGATAATGACTCACGGATTTGACTAAATTTGTCTTTCGCATTTAAGATATTTTTTTTCTGACTATTGCGTTTCAATGTGTTTTTTTTGCTCGTCCTTACACAAAAAAGCTTATGCAAAAGCAAGTCAATAATTATTTTACATGTTGTTCCATTAAACTGCTAAATACACATCAAATCAAGTATTAACGGCTATCATGTTTGTAGAAAGGCACAAATTAATAAGGGTGCCCTAAAACGCAGACCTTTGCGAGTGGGTTCTTAATTTTTTTGAGTTTTTTTCGGGCTGTCCGAAAAGCAGAAACAGGTGTATGCAACGGGTGGCAGCTAGTAGGGAAATTTCAGCAGCTATTGCCAGGTGACACTATTTTATAGTGCTAAGTTTGCCTGTCTAAAGCGGCAGTAGTTAGGCTGCTTTAGATTCAGGTGTTAATTAGAAGGTTATTTTAATAAAAATATAAATAACAGCTGCAACGAATGCCCACGCAGCTATCTCTGTAAAAATTACCTCTTGCCGATTTTCTTTTTTACCTTTCATTGTTACTCTCCTTTTTAAATTTCACATTTAGGATGCGTGTCGAAAAACAGGTAGCCTCCATTAAATAGTTATACTTTTTTGTGTATCTGTATTTAGATGTAACTGACCTCTAATTATACTTTTGCAAAATACATACCAAAAAACACGGATACCCATAATTTTTAATATAAGTAGTGTATAAAAAATAACGTCTGTGATGTGGGGCGCTAAATCCCTTATATACGTGCGTTTCAACAGAATTTTTGGATGTTTCACGGTACCAATACACCGTGCTTTTATGCAGGTGAGGAGTGTATAGTTAGTGAGTAAAGGAATGGAGAGTGATAATAGTGTCAGATACCCGTCAATCTGTCACTAACATGACGACTTGCAACGTCACTATGAACTGTCCGGCTAAAATGCTATTAAAATTGAGGCAGAGACACGCACCTGTCAGGTACTAATTAATACTCACACAGCAGTAATGACTTACCGGTCATCGAAGACGGTTGCTGCAAACCCATCAACTGCAATACCGTGGGTGCCACCGCACTTAAATCACAGCCCGGGCGCAAATGCCAGTTGGTTTCATCAATAATCATGCAGGGTACCGGGTATAAGGTATGTTGTGTGTGCGGCTCCTGCGTGACCGGCTCAACCATTTCATCGCAGTTGCCATGGTCAGCAGTGAGGATGACGGAGAAACCGGTTTGTTTTGCTGCATCCAGCACCCGGCCGACTTCTCTGTCCAGTGCTTCCACCGCTTTAATCACCGCTTCTCGCACCGCAGTATGGCCAACCATGTCGCCATTGGCAAAATTCACCAGGATGAAACCGTAGTGCCCCGACTGCAGTGCGCCGATCACTTTATCGGCCACACCAGCCGCACTCATCTCCGGTTTTAAATCATAGGTGGCGACATCAGGGGAGTTCACCATGATATGGTCTTCACCGGCAAAGGGTTTCTTTTTACCGCCA
>JAFLJY010000240.1 GCA_022712755.1 Gammaproteobacteria bacterium | reverse complement strand
CGTACAAGATCGCATCTTTCGGATAGTGGCTGCCTTTGAAATCAATGCTCATATTTGGGGTGTCCTGCCTGCGGCTTTTTTAGCAAACATATGGCAGATTCAAAGCTATACTGAAATAGCGCATAACTTTGCGACAGAACCAGTACAGGTCATTAGTCCCTCAGACACACGCTGTGCAACGAAGGAACAGTTGGAACCCAATGCGCTCCAAACAAACAGCGGGATCAAATGATGTCTGAAAATAGGGCAGAGATTCAATTTCCAATGAGCATTTCAGCCAGAAACCTCTCTGATTTGGCAGCATCCGGCAGCCGGTCATCCAGCAACAGCATCGCGTAACCATGCACCAGCGACCAAGCCTTCACGGCGCGACGCTGCACCTCCGGATCATCGGCAGGCAGATGTGAGCTTTGGGCGACAGCGTCAATCAAGGCGCTGTATGCACCATTCCCGACTTTGCGCCTGTCCTCGCTCAATGTGCCTACCAAAAGGGCACCGCCGAACATGAGGCGGAACATGGCCGGGCGATCGCGGGCAAAATCTACATAGGCATAACCAAACCCGGCAAGACTGCCTTTCGCTTTGGTGAACCGCTGTTTGAGATCAGAAAAGCCGCGGCCCGCGATAGCGGTGAGCAGAGCCTCTTTTGAGGCGAAGTGCCGATACGTCGCGGATGGTGAGACCCCGGCGCGGCGCGCGGCTTCACGCAATGAAATGTCGGTGTTTCCTGTCTCTTCAAGCACCGTCGTTCCGGCCGAAATCAGAGCTTCGCGCAGTTCACCGTGATGATAGGCTTTTATCATGTTGACACTGTTCACTTCCTCTATATGTTAACACCGTATACATATTAGGAAGGGTTGTCTACGCCCCGCAAGCAACGGAGAAAATAATATGGTCCCTATGCAGCAGCGAGTACTTACGAGGAACATCCATCTAATCTGCTCTGGATTGATCGGCTTGGCGCTCTATGGAGATTCCGATTTAGCCCTGACAGTCGCCCAATGGGTGGTCTTTCCCGCATTGGCACTTTCCGGTCTTTGGATATGGAAGCAAGGAGCTATTAAACGGTGGCTCAAAACTCGCGTAGCCACACGGCAGCAGGAAGGCGAAAAATGAGTATATTTGGTGAAATCATTGGGGGTTATCTCGATTACAACACTCTAAAAATCATGCATCTGTTCGGGGTCATTATTTTTATGGGCAATATTATTGTCACCGCGTGGTGGAAGGTCATGGCAGACCGGACAGGTGACTACAGTAATGTTTCGCTCGGAATTGATATCCCCTTACGGTCCATCCGAGAATTCCTCGACATAGTGATAAAGGGTCTGACGGGAAATCCCCATCAGCACACTGATTTCTTTAGCCGTAAGATCGCGGGCTTTGTAAAGTTCAACGGCATGGGCGCGTTGCTTTGCATCCAGCACCTTGCGTCGCCCGCCTTTGCGGCCCCGTGCCCGCGCGGCCGAAAGACCTGCATGTGTGCGCTCACGAATAAGATTGCGTTCAAATTCTGCCAACGCACCAAAAATGTGAAAGATCAACTGCCCGCCGCTGGACGTGGTGTCGATAGATTCCTGAAGGCTTTTCAGGCCAACACCCATTTCTTTCAATTCCTCGGTCCGCACGATCAGATCCTTGAGGGAACGGCCCAGCCGATCAAGCCGCCAGACCACCAGCGTATCGCCTTCCCGAAGCTGCTCCAAGGCTTGTCGCAGCCCCGGTCGCTCGGCCTTGGCACCGGTCATGACATCTTCAAACAACCGCTCGCACCCACTTGCCTTGAGCGCGTCACGTTGCAGATCAAGGTTTTGGTCGTCTGTTGAAACGCGTGCGTAGCCAATATACATAGTCGTGTCCAAATATCCGTGATTGATGCATCATTCATTACAGTGATACTTGGACATAGTAAATTGGCAAACTAATTGAGGGTTTGCAATGGCAGGGCCGGAAAGCCAAAACTGTCAAGAAAACGGACGTTTGATGGACCGGTAGATGGTGTGCGTATAATCTGGGTTGGATGATAGCTCACCCCGCTAAGTCGCACCTTTCCTGTAGTTGAAAACAACTTGAAGTTACCACTCTTGATGTTACCATCCAGCAAATCTTGGAGGTGTGGTTTTGACGGCAATACGGGATATTAGCACTGCGGGTAAGGGAGTAATGAAAGCAGCGCTGCATTTACTACTTTCGCTAATATTTACTGGATCAGCCAATGTCGATTTATTACACCTCTGGCGATGATGTAATCAAAGGGAACAAGTCAAACTACGGCAACGACACGCTTGATCTGAGCCAATACACCGCTGACCAAGTGAGCTTCCGGATCGTTGGCCATGACGTGTTTATCGACACACCTGACGGCAGTATCGAACTGGATTATCAGGTACGCAATGAGCTTGGTGATGCCCGCTTGAATATCGAGAACATTATCTTCTCGGACGGCACATTGGATGAGGCAGGAATTGCCGCTCGCGCAATCGCGGATCAGGCAAGTTCTGGTGATGACGTGATTACTGGATCGTACCAGAGCGAGGCAATCACTGGTGGGGCTGGCAACGATACGCTGAGCGGCGTAAGTGGCAGCGATACGTTTGTCTTTGCGGTTGGTGATGGCGTTGATGTGGTCACGGATTATGACGCGGCAAACGATGCACTGGAATTCATAGGTATCAACTTTAGTGACCTGACGATTACCCAAACTGGTAGCGATGTTCTGATTGAGTATGGAACAGGGGATCAGGTGCTCGTTACTGGTGCGGGTATCGATATGTTTAATGAACCGGAATTCTTGTTTGTCTAAGGCAGCTTCGGGTTGGAAAACAGCAAGCAGGGTAGAAAAGCCCTGCCTGCATTCGGATTATAGCCGTACCTAATGTGGTTTGGGACCGATGATTGCAGTCACGTCGCAACTAATTCGGTTATAGATGCAGATAATTCGGTTTGAACATGGCGGATAGACGCAAATAATTCGGTTTGAAAAACCCGATGATTGCAGCCCGAGCCGATTATAAGTGCAGTTCGTTACAACTAGGCACCTAGGCATCACTAATTTTCGAAGTCTCCAATCGAATCACACTTCCAGACTCCTAAGCGAATAGTTAACACAGCGTCCCTATTGGATCATTTTCAAACACAATCCTACATTTAGCAGAGCATTGATTGCAAAAAACGACGCAATTTCACCCCTTAACGCGTTGTTAACCAAGATGAATTCTACTTAAGGGCGAGCAGTAAAAAATAATCAAAGAAAAGAAAAATGAACATGACTAAATATGAAACCTAAACTGTGAGTAGAGAGCAACATGGAAACAAACGCACCGCAATTCAAACAATTCATCCCAAATATAGAATCCATCCCTTTTTCTGATGTAGAGGCATGCAATATACTTAACATACCAAATGCTCAGCTTAACAGAGCCCTTAAGCTCGGAATGGTCCAGAAGTCGGTTGAAATCCATTATCGGTTCGACATTTCCTTCAACTTCATAAGCCTATTTGATATTTATGAGTACGCTTTGCGGAGCAATCTTTTCTTTTTGAATTATGGCCCCCATCTCGAAGTGAGCGAACTTGTTTATGGCCTTGTAGATGAGATGGCATTTCTTATCGACAATTGCCTCTGCAGTAGTCCTGCTCCCAAAATGAGCCGGATCAAAAAGGATTTTGAAGCCCTCTGTAGAGATGACTTCGAAAACTGGAGGGAATATTGGCTTTATGAAGGGGAGCCATTTTCGACAGATGTATGCGCCACCATTGCATTGCAAACTTGGTGCGATGTTTTTGAAAAAACGATGAACCTGATAAGCCCTTTAGAAGAATATCTGGGAATTCCAGTTGGTCATAGCCATATCTCAAATGACAAAATGGTGTGGTCACAATCAATGCACAATTAGTATCCAATATTATCGAATTCACTCAATGGAATGGCTGCCACAACCAGCCAACCTAGGGTGCATGATTCCACGCGCCATTCCATTCTACCTGTTACCCATCGCTTCAAAGATAAACCCCAACAGGTTCAACAATACCTGCGCCGCCTGCCTCCCGTTTTATGCAGCTTCCTCTCAAGCAAAGCTTGATCGAGGTTGTGATTTCCTCTTAGGGTAATGACTATTGCCTACAACACCCCCGCACTGGAGACCCACGTTGCTGCTAGACACCCCGCTATGGCGACAAACGCCGCCCGCCGTTTTCCCCGTCTGTCTTGGCTTTATGTCTCTCGCATTGGGGTGGCGGGGTGCGGCGGATGTTTTGCCTTGGATATCCGAGGATATCGGCAACCTGATGCTGGCGGCCTCGACCGGGTATTTCCTGTGGTTTGTGGCGTTCTATCTGCGCAAGATGATCGCGCGCCCGATGGTGTTGTTCGAG
>JAFLJY010000253.1 GCA_022712755.1 Gammaproteobacteria bacterium | reverse complement strand
CGGCGAGACCTAAAGCAGACTTAACTTTTTTTACATAATCCTGGCGGCCAACGGCGAGGTTTCGTGTCCACAGTTGTGTAGATCTGACCCAGGTGCGCCCTGTAAAGAATGGTGACTCGCTGTTAGGCGACAATTAACCTGTCCGGACAGACTCGCAGGATATGTGGGGTCCGTTATACATTGGGGTGTATGTCAGATGTAAAGCCTGGACACGTCTGTAATACGTTAACAATTAAAAACACAGACCCGATTGATCTTTCCCTATTTATCGACGCCTCGAATCACGGTAGTCATGATTTTCCAGTTCAACATCAGCCTGAACCTGCTCGCGACTTCGTTCATAAACAACTTCACGACCCATAACAGAGCCTGCATAAGCCAGGCCATTAGCTGTCGGCAATAGTTCGCACTTTACACTGTGAATACCCTCACCTAGCATAACTTCAATCTTGTCCGCGCGCTTACTAAAAACACCCACTTCCATCATCTTGTCTGTTTCAGTAACTCGTACTTCTATTTTGTCTGTGTTCATTGAAATATCTCTTAAATTATAAATAACAACGGGTGAATTATTTAAACCCCATCATTCATAAGCATTTGGATCTGAGCTTCCCCTTTAATATTAATCAACCTTCAAACAATTATTAATATCCCGACTTTTACGAATCAATCGATTGCCTTCAAGGCTGCTGGAGAAATCATTAAAAGACTTTGCCAATCGATCGTATAAAACGACATTCACCGTCGCGGCCAAATTCATACAACCAACTGTCGGTATGTAAACAACCGCATCTGCCCTGTCGATAATGTTCTGACCGATGGTACCGTCTTCCGGGCCAAAAATATATAAAGCATCGTGCGGATGCCGGTACTCCGGTAAGGCAATCGCATTTTCAGCAAATTCAACACATATGATGCTTAAATTTTTATGCGTATCTTCAGGCGTTTCTTCAAGCAGATCGTCAACGCCTTTAAGAGCAATGTCTTTGCTTACCTTACGACTTATATCAACCGTACACGGATTAAGCCTGGCCGCACGTGGGTAACGTGTGCCGGTATAAAAAACGCTATTGACACGATAGTTACCCGCAGCACGTAACACAGAGGCTACATTCTCCGGACTTTTTGGATTAAGCAGTCCGATACTGATTTTTGCAGGATTCATATATTTTTTATATGCCTTAAAAGGGATGCAGAGAATTCCGCTATTACTCAAACTCCTGCCGACTGTCTTGCATAATAATATCCAACGCCTTCTGTCCTTGCTTCGGATTAGCTAAATCCTTTTCTTCTATCATCTCACAGCCATCCGTCGCCATTTCATCCAGCGTCGAAGGGTAAAATCTACAATCATCAGGCCGATCGAAATAAATGTCACAGGTATATTTGTTTTGCTTAGGCGCTTTCCTTAACCACGGACATCGTTCTATCCGTTTACCCGTGTCTGAATCCATCCAGATGTTGCCGTCTTTAACGTATTTAACTATTTCAGGCCTGTAGTTATCCCAATAGTCGATTTGACTGGCAGATGTAGTTAGAAAGCCGTTGCTGTATTTGATACAACATTTGCCACACTGGTTACATTCTTTCACGTTATTGTTTCACACGGTAGATGGTCTTAAATTAAAAGAATAATTATGTGAGAGCTTTGCACGATGTAGATTTTTCGTCATGGTAAGGCAAAAATGCTTCGTGCAAAGCTCTCTATGTGTAACATAAAGCCACCACTACAACCCTGCCGCTTCACGCATACGCTCCTTGCGCTCCTGCTCTTCGGCAAATGCCGCTTTAATTTCCTGCACCACCATATCCACGTCAGCAGCTTGTGTACTTTCCTCAAAGTGCCCTGTTAGTTCGACTTCTGGATGTAATTCGCCGTCTTCAAAAAGTGCCCAGATTTCTTTGGCGTATTTACTGCCGAGCAATTCTGGTGCGTACTGACCGTAATAGGCAGTCATATTGTTAACGTCCCGTTCCAGCATTGCCTTCGCGTTGTTATTGCCCGCCGCATCCACCGCCTGGGGCAGGTCGATGATTACCGGGCCATAATCATCGACCAGCACATTAAATTCTGACAGATCGCCGTGCACTACACCGGCGCAAAGCATGCGCATCACGTATTTCATAACAACGGCGTGGTCTTCCAGCGCCAGCTCGGCGGTCATGGAGACATCGTTCAGGCGTGGGGCCACATGGCCTTCATCGTTGGTGATCAGTTCCATCAGCAAGACACCATCAAAACAACCGTAGGGTTTCGGCACACGTACACCGGCATTGGCCAGACGATAGAGCGCATCGACTTCAGCATTTTGCCAGGCTTCTTCCTGCTGATTACGGCCATACCTGGAGCCTTTCTCCATGGCACGGGCGCGGCGACTATTGCGACCCTTGCGACCTTCCTGATATTCAACTGCTTTTTTGAAGCTGCGTTTATGGACTTCTTTGTATACTTTGGCGCAGCGGATCTCGGCTCCGCAGCGCACCACATAAACCGTGGCTTCTTTGCCGCTCATTAACTGGCTGATGACTTCATCGACCAGGCCATCTTCAATCAGCGGCTGGATGCGTTTAGGAAATTTCATAGCGTATTTTACACCTTAGTTCATGTCTATTTCTATGGTTCAATTCAACAGTTACAAATAGCTTCCGGCTCTTACCCGTTATCTGATCTTAACTATGTCCAGGTCTTGTTGCTATGTGTATGTTATGAATGTCTGTGCCCTGGTGCTGACAGGCATGAAAAATATTGATCTGAATCAATATGGGTCCCATTACTGATGCAATAAATGATGGATAGGCGTAGTGTCTTTGGGTTAAGTAATGTGATTATCTTTCGTATTGAGATATCGCCCCGACTGTGGAGACAGAACATATGAGCAATGGAATAGACGATTCAGCTTCAAGCCAAACTGAAGATAAACTGGCCCTGGTTCAGAATGCTGATTTGGTAGACTCAGAATCAGAACAACACAAAAAACTCAGAGACAAAGCCTATCGTAAGTTTGAGCAAGAGGAAGAACTCAAACCTTTTCAGGCCGAACTAATCAAGATGCAACAGCATCTGGAGCAAACCCAAAAACGTATGATTATCCTGTTTGAAGGACGAGATGCTGCAGGTAAAGGCGGGACTATCCGTCGTGTTACACGTTATATGAATGAAAAACACTATCGTGTTGTTGCTTTAGGTAAACCGACTGAAAATGAAAAAACCGAATGGTTCTTCCAAAAATATGTGCGCCGTTTTCCACGGGGTGGGGAAGTGGTTTTATTTGATCGTAGTTGGTATAACCGAGCGATGGTTGAGCGGGTATTTGATTTTTGTAGTGATGAAGATTATAAAAACTTCATTCGTGGTGTTTCCGGTTTTGAGAAAGACCTGATTCGACAGGGCACTATCCTCGTTAAGCTTTACTTCAGTGTCACCAGGGAAGAGCAGGCGCGCAGGTTTGACCGTCGGAAAACAGACATTCTCAGACAATGGAAGCTGAGTGAAGTTGATGTTCAGGCGCAAGAGCGTTGGGATGATTTCACCAATGTTAAATACCAGATGTTGAGAAAAACGCATACCACCCATTCGCCCTGGAAAATCATTCGTTCCAATGATAAACACCTGGCCAGGCTGAATGCCATGAAAGTGATATTGAATTCAGTCCCTTATGAAAGAGGTAATCAAGATCTGGATTTTGTTCCTGATTCTAAAGTTGTTATTTCAGGCGCAAGAGAACTGGAAATGATGGAAGCACAACGTTTACGCAGTGGAAAATTTAAAGCTTGAGAAAATTAAACTAAGGTATTTTAAATTGTGCCTTAGTTTTAAAAAAACATCTCCACACAAAAATAAAGTGGCGGCTTCATGTGTATTACTTTAGGGCATCTCTATTCATTCGTGAATATGAATCTTGAGTTCAAAATATGCCATATTTTCGTTGTAAATCTTCGCAATAGTTCACTATTACGTGCAATTTACGCCTTAATCTGACATATTTTGATTCTCAATCTTCACATCCAGAATTAATAGAGATGCCCTT
>JAFLJY010000273.1 GCA_022712755.1 Gammaproteobacteria bacterium | reverse complement strand
TACTTTGCTTATGAAGCGGCAAGCAATTCGACGCTCAAGGCATTCGCGAAGAATCCGCACAAGTGGAAACACGGGCCGGAGTTTAAGCGAACTGATAGCATGAAGCACGGATTGCTTGTTGATTGCTTATTGCTTACTCCGGAATCTTATGCGGACGATTATACAATGAGTCCTTTCGACTCGTTTCGCTCCAACGATGCTAAAGCGGGGAAAGCTGAGCAGAAATCAAATGGCGTCGAAGTTCTCACTAATGATGAATACATCAAAGCGACCGAAGCCGTGCTTGCGCTTAAAGGATGCGAAGTGGCGAAAGGCGTGATCTTGTCCGCTGACAATCAAGTGGTCGCAGTGTTTGACTGCGAGGACAACAAGCGCCGCGTCACTCGCTGTAAGGCGATGATCGACCTTGTGAGCACTCGCTATAAAATCTTGACTGACCTAAAAACGGCTGCGGACGCATCACCGGAAGGCTTTTCAAAAGCTCTTAGTAATTTTGGATACGCTCATCAAGCTGCATTTTATCTCGATGGCTATAATCTCGCGAGCGACGAAAAAGACAAACGCACAGGATTTAATTTTCTAGTTTCTGAAAATTCAGAGCCTTACGAGGTGGCGACCTATCAGCTCGACGACGAAGCAATCAAATACGGGCGGAGCGAATACATGCGAAACCTGACCTTGTGGAACGACTGCAAAGAGTCTGGAGACTTTCCAAGCTATACAAGCGGCTGGCAGTCAATCGACCTTCCAGCGTGGGCTTATAAATCAGAGGAAATCTAACCAAAACCAAATAACATGAAGCCAGAGCAACTAGACACAATCGCTGACGAGTCGGCGCAAAACTTGAAGACACTAATCAGCGAAAGCAACAGGGAAATCCTTGAAGCTGTAGCCTTCGCACTCGAACAAGCGCAAGAAGAAAAGGAGGATACGGGCGTTTTGCCTAAAGTGAAAATCAGCCTGAATCACAAGCTTGAGATCGATTTAGTTAAGTTCGAGCAACTCGACAGGCTTACGTGGTCGGTGATCCATAAACAGGAAATTGTCAGTGTGCTGCCAGACCCTAACCAAACGACAATCGACTTTCCTTAGTAAAAACAATTCCGTTCGCACCCCTCTGACTTGCGGGGGTGTGCCGATCCAAACCTAACGGTTGTCCAGAGCCTCCATGGATCTCTTGGGCAGTGATTGTAAAGCATGAACGCAAATTGGAAGAAGCGAGAACAAGGGAGGGACTCAGCCCCGAAAGATGAAGGCATTCTCACTGAGTCAATTTAATTCAAAGAAACGGAAAAATGGAAAACGAAGAAGCTAACGGACAATACCTAGACAAAAGCTTTGGCATGGCGCTGAGCCAGCTGAAATTAGGCAGACAGTTAGCCATCACGGTAGCGGCTGCTGCACTGGTCGCGCTGGCAACTGTGAGCTGCGAGCAGTCAGCAAGCCTCCCACAAAAAGAGCTAACTTCGATCTATTCCGAGGCGTTCAACGACGGCAAATTTGCGGGAGTCATAATAGGCGAATCTCAAGGCGAGATCAAAGGATTCGCCGAGGGGCTCAAAAAAGGCAAAGTCCAAGGCTTCGAGCGCGGCTACAAAACCGGATGGAATGACGGCTACCGAGACGCGCTGAGCCACGGCGTTACAACTGGGGAGGTGGTGCGATGACTGGCCAAAAACCTCTTGTAGTATCATTTGGAGGCGGCACAAATTCGGTGGCGCTGCTATGCGGATTTTTAAATAAGGGGATTCGCCCCGATTTGATTTTGTTTTCGGACACCGGAGCGGAGATGCCGCATACCTATGATTGCGTTGATTTAATGAGGATTAAAGTTAACGAATGGTGGGGGTTGGAATTGCTCACAGTGAGCTACAAAAAAACCATCGTGCAGCACTGCCATGACACTGGACAAATGCCGAGCTTAGCTTATGGCCGAAGATCGTGCTCACAGAAATTTAAGCACTACCCTATGGAGAGATATATAAAGTCTTGGGCTAAAAAATCAGGGATCACAGAAATAACCAAAGCCATAGGATTTGATGCAAATGAAAGGCGTCGTCTTGA
The DNA here is from genome assembly GCA_022712755.1 of Gammaproteobacteria bacterium. Classification (GTDB taxonomy): domain Bacteria; phylum Pseudomonadota; class Gammaproteobacteria; order SZUA-229; family SZUA-229. The sequence continues at coordinate 1,397 of JAFLJY010000273.1, read as the reverse complement.
GAGGGCTCCAAATGAAAAATATTTGCTGAAGAATCTTCGTGAGGTTTATTGGTACCCGCTGGCTGAGTGGGGCTGGCGTCGTCAAGAGTGCATCCAAGCTATTTGTGATGCAAAGCTTCCCCAGCCAGGTAAGTCGGCGTGTTTTCTTTGTCCGGCCAGTAAGCGTAGCGAGGTAATAAATTTACGAGACAAGCACCCTGATCTATTAAGAGCTGCCCTTAATATTGAAGAAGAGGCCCAAAAAACAAACAGGACCTATCGCGGACTTGGCGGGAAAAAAAATCTATGGAGTGATTGGCTCTCCTTGGATGCGGCTCAAGAGAAATTATGGCTAGATATAGAGCCTGCCCACTTGCCCTGCCATTGCACAGTGTAAACATGAAAGACATTTGCGAACGAAAACACGGCGGCAACGAGCAATCCTTGCTGGCCTTCGAATCAATCAAGGAGTCGATCACTGAGCTGAAAAAGATCAAAGCCATCAAGCAGATTGGACGCCGGATCACAAGCGCGGGAACTCAAGCGGGTGTGTTTGTCGTTAATGAATCGCCGGAAATGAATAACGAAGGGGACAGAAGTTAATGAAAAGATCACTAAAAGCGCTTGAGCTAGTAGAGAAACAGATTGAAGCGAAGGCTAAAGATAAGCGGGAGTTTCATTGCTCCGAATGTGAGGATCATGGATGGGTGCGGTGCGGAGGGCCTATGTGTGGCGATGGTGAAGGCGAGTTTGAGGCGTGCGAGTGCATGAACTTAAAAAGAGAATCGCCGGAAATGAACCACAAACAGATTTGAAGTTAATGAGTGATAAACAATACCTACAGGACTGCGCCGTAGAGATCAACAAGCGGCTACCCGACAATCATGGATTTATACTCATGGCTTTGCCGTTTGGTGAGCCGTTAGAGGGAGGGGGAAATCGACTTGCTTACGTTTCATCGATGAGCAGGAAGGACGCAATTAATGTGCTAAAAGAATGGCTTTTGCACAACGATGAAAAAGAAAATTGGATGGAGCATATCAAATAAAATGGACACAAGATCAGGAGAAATATACAGCGAGGCTGATGCGAAAGCGTTAAGCGATATTGACCAGGCATATTTACGACAAATGGGCCGTCATCCAACACCAACCGAAAGGAAACAAGGCAAAGTCGGACGCAATTCATCTTGCCCTTGCGGAAGCGGAAAGAAATTCAAGATGCTTTTGAGATGGATAAGTCTGGTGTCTCGGCAGACTTCAAAGGCTCACAATTTATTGCTAACACGGCAGGATACTTTGAAGCGAACTCAACCGGTCAGGAATCCGCAGGACTTTCTGCACAGGACGGCTCGGAATGCTAGACGAAAAACAGCGCGCCGAATGCAAAGCGGAAGGCAAGCGTCGGCTCGCAGCTTA
>JAFLJY010000195.1 GCA_022712755.1 Gammaproteobacteria bacterium | reverse complement strand
CCGTCATCGCCTGCCATATTGATATTGTGGCAACTTATACAGCCAGCGCCTCTTTCTGACATACGTGAATCTTTAAATAATTTCTCACCCAGCTCAACAATGCCGGCGTCTAGATTGGTCTTTTGCGGAATAGGCTGAATAGGCTCCAAACTAAGATTTGCGCTCGGATACAGCGGTGGCACATCAAACTGACCCGTACTCGATGCCTGAGCCTGCACCCCCCATATAAAAAACGACAGACTAGCAATTGGCAGGCTATAAGCTAAATTTTTTATAATTTTCATTATGCTCATTTTGTCGTTTAAATAGTGCTGATGTGAATGATGTGAATAATGCCTATAACTTAGTTAAATTGAGAAGCCAAGCTGTCCAAGTCAATATCGGCCGCTATAAAAAAACCTTTAACCTTAAAAGCCAGTTGAATCGTAGCGTGAATAACTAAGATACTGAAGATTATGGCTTTATTGTGCCGCTGCATAATAAACGCGCAAGATTTCTCGCTATCGTTCGAAATGACAATGATGTTTCAGCTTGAGTGAGGAAAAGATTGTGGTCTAGCCTGGGAAAAAGCATCTGAAATGATTTTTCATAAGTCCTGTTTTTTTAAGGTAACCCGAAGGGGGACTAATTTTGCCGAGAACAAAATTGAATAACGATTAACCAGCCCGAAAGGCGAATTACAGAAAGTAATTCGTATCCACAAGGATGTGCGGAATAATTTAACCAGATCTGGGTCAATTCCGTACCGAAGATACCGAGTTTTCAGCAACATCAGAACTGCTTAGGAAGAAAAAAATGGTGGCCGAACCTGGACTATGTTTGCCCGGAGCAAACATGAACGCACGTTTTTTGTGCGACCCGCAGGGTGACTAATTTTGCCGGGAGCAAAATTGAATGGCGATTAGCCAGCCTAAAAGGCGGATTACAGGAAGCAATTCGTATCCACATGGAAGTGCGGAGTAATTTAACCAGACCTGGTTCAATTCGGTATAGGAATCACAACTGGTGCTGCAATTACGAGGCTAATTGAAAAGAGAAAAATGGTGGCCGAACCTGAAATTGAATCAGGGACACGCGGTTTTCAATCTAACTAAACCAACAAACCACAACACTTAGCAACAAATAATAACGATTAAAACAAGAACTTAACTAATAGTTATTATTGCCACTTATCGTAAGAAGTTGCTGTTTGTTACTAGCAAGTGCGCCATGAGTGCGCCTTTCAAATATGCTGAATTAGCGTCGAAACAAACATTAATGCTATACAAACGCTTTAACCAACTCACCATACCCTGTAGATTGACTCATGATATTTGTAGCAACCGTCTTATCATAAACCACATGGGCAAAAACAGGACAGTTTCTATCAGTGTCAGTTGTATCGTAAATCAAGTCCATAAGAGGTGTCGAATTAGATAAAGCAAACCTAATAACACCAATATGCAAACTCATTGGTGGCACTTCTTGCATTAGAGCCATCCTAACTTTCCCGAGCACATCACTTTGATCCGCCAGCGTTCGTCCGAGCTCTTCTCCAATATAATCTGCTAATTTAATAAATCGAGTGCTCGAACTAATTGAGACTTTATCAGCACCATTCTCTTCAAGAATAATATTTAAAGCACTGCAGAGCTGTGATGAAAGCTCTTTGCTTATAGCATGCAACTTATCAGGAGAAACTCTCAAGCATTCATGCACTGCAATGCACAGCGCTTCTGGCCTTATTATAGGGTAGCCAAGAGTAGGTGATTGCTCAGCATTCTCATTTGGAGGGTCTGTCTGAATCGTAACCGCTTTGCCATCACCATTATCAACAATTCTGAATCGAACACTCGCTCCTAAATTGTCATCATGTATATACAAAAAAATAGTTTCAGCATCTTGTAAGCAAGTGTTACCTACCTCCAAATCAGGCGGTGGCGACTCCCTGAAGCCTACAGCACAAATCACATGCTTGATTATCCCGCCATCCAAATGCTGTCCCCAAATTAAAACGGGGTAACCCGAACGTATAAATGAAGCACAGATGCTAGCAAACCTCTCTTTAGAAAAACCCGTAATAATTTGGCCTTGATCATCTCCATACTGCAAATCACCAGCACACCAAATTGGAGCTAATTGTTGCGCCTTAATAGCTTCCATAATTTGGTACATATTTAGACCATTGGAAGGGAACATTCTTGCGCCCAAAGAAGCGCCATCATGAGCTGCTTTCGTTATCTGGGCAGTTGTTGGTACAGCATGATGATCATCAAATGCAGATGAATGCAGCGCCACCCATAGCCCAACCGTTGCACAAGCACCAACGCCAGTATCTTGCTGTTGCCAAGCTAAACCAGTGACTTCAAGTGTTACACCTGCCAAATGACAGCTATACAATCTTGACGGTGATGTAATACGCGGCATTTGGGGAACATTATCGGGAAACCACGTTAAAACTGTACGCCCTAAAGGAGCAGAAGGTATTGGGCGTATGACCACAAACCCTAAATATGATTCTTTTAGAGTTCCTATATCTTCAATAGCACCACTGGCCGCACGTTGAAGTAGTTCGCTACTTACTTGATCTGATGAGAAAAAATGCAACCTTCTACAAATATTTGGATATCCCCTGGAACTGAGGCTATAAAAAGCTGAAAACTCATCTAAATAATCTCTATCAAAATAATTAGGCTCTTCAATTACCGTAGATGCACTTAACTCCGTCAAGTACGCATCAAGATATTGAACCTGTGTTATTTTTGGGAGCTTACGAAGTGGATTTTCGTCTGAATCAAATGATGTAAAAACAAGATTTTTAGATGTATGCACAAATCCTTCCCATCTTTGTCAGCATCTAACTAGAATACTATGAAACTAACTTACCCTATTATTTTTGCCATTTGCTCTTGATCAACAGGCGTCTGGTATGGACGAAGATCATCATCAGAAGCAGGCTCTGCCATTGCGGCTTTGACCTTTTTCTCAAGCTCATCTGTAACCTTTAAATCTTTCGGAACTCCATCCCAAGAATTACTCGGCATATTCCACAAAGTATATTTTTGATCCATCATTAAGGCCCTTTAGACAAGCATCTATAGAATAAGATATTTGATTTCAATGACTCTAGCTCAGATAACGAAAAAAAGCCAATTAAATTACTTAGTTACTTTACAAATCATCAGTGAGCTTTTCATTTGCAAACTAATGTTTCAAAACAGATTGCAATTATAATCGAAGCAAAAAAACATTCCATACCCCTTTTAAGCCGTAAAATATTGGTTATTATTCATACAAATACCTCTGAAACCCAATAAATACGTCCCTTATCCCAGCCACACTGCCAAACTCTACTGCAGCATCACTAATGGTGTTGTATTTCAATGTAATCAGACTGCTCATTTTTCCCTCAGCCAACTCATGTACGCCGTCTTGTACGTATTTTTCGAGGACAAAATCTATAAATTCACGCTGTTTGTAGTCACTGAATACCTCAGCAATGCTCGGTTTTGCATGGTTAACTCGCTCCATACGAGTGCGTGTTTCAGCGGCATAAGCGACAAAGGCAAGCACGTCATAAACATCGCTGTCTTTGGCATCTATCAGGTCTTTCATGCTATCGAGTTTTTCTGCATCGTAGCCGGCTTCGGCTAAATCATTTAATAGCTTCTCACGAGTCGTTGGATCGCTCCATATTTCACGTAGATTGTCTTCATTTTCAAAGAACTGCGGCAGGTCATCAAACATGCGTTCAACAAACTCACGGGCGGTAATGGGTTTACCATCCGTACTCCAGTACATCACCGATGAAATATGTTTGATTTGGCGTTTTTTGCCATCACTCAACGTAATAACAATCGTTTCCCTTTTATCGCAAACACAGGGCGAACTGCCACACTCAGGGCATGGAGTGACGACGCAAACACAGGGCTGTTTGCCACATACTTCACATACTTCTGGCTCACAAGTACACGGTTCGTTTTGACAGTCTGGGCAAACTTCGGCGGGGCAGCAGCAGGGGTTAAAGCCACAAACCTCGCAAGGCTCTTTTTCGCATCTACAAGGCGACTCATCACAAACCTTGCAAGGCTCCGGCGGCAAAGGCTCGCCATCCCATTCCGGGTCAGCAAAGTTATGGTGGGCTTTAACAAAATCAAACACGGTGAAAAAGTCTTTGCCTTCATACAAACGCGTGCCACGCCCGACAATTTGCTTAAACTCAATCATGTTATTACAGGGGCGCATCAGCACAATATTGCGTACGTTGCGGGCATCTACCCCGGTGGAAAGTTTGCGTGAGGTGGTTAAGATGGTAGGAATGGTTTTTTCATTATCCTGAAAGGTTCTTAAATCACTTTCACCGGCCGCGCCGTCATTCGCGGTTATGCGTACGCAGTAACTGATATTGGTGGTCCAGCCTTTTTCTCTGGCGTATTGATTGATGTAATCGCGCACCTCACCGGCATGTTCTTGTTTCGCGCAAAAAACAATGGTCTTATCGTGAGGGTTAATCAAGTCCATCCAGTAGCGTACCCGCATTTCTTCCCGTGCCGGTATGCTAATAATGCGGTTAAAGTCGCCTTCTTTATACAACTTACCGGGTTCTGGATCGCCTTTAACCACTACGCCATCACCAGGGGTATACACATACTCATCCATGGTGCCAACAATCGGGTACACCTTAAACGGGGTTAAGAAACCATCATTCACGCCCTGCTTTAAGGTATAGCTGTAAACCGGCTCACCAAAATAGGCGTAGGTATCCACGTTATCTTTACGTTTAGGTGTAGCGGTTAAGCCCAGTTGCACCGCCGGTGAGAAATAATCAAGCACATCACGCCAGCTGCTTTCATCATTCGCACCGCCACGGTGGCACTCATCGATAATGATAAAGTCAAAAAAGTCTTGCGGGTAATCACCAAAATACGGCGCATCATTACCTTCATCGTCCTTACCCGTCATAAAAGTCTGGAAGATGGTAAAAAACACCGCGGCATTTTTGGGCACGTTTCGCGTTTGGGTGGCACGCACTGTTGCGGGCTCCACCGTATTCATTTCGGCATCGGTGCTATTTCTATTTTGCCTGGCTAATTCATCCGATGCGATACGCAGCAAGGCATCTTCGGGAAAAGCTGAAAAGGAGTTATAGGCTTGATCGGCTAATATATTTCTGTCGGCCAAAAATAAAATGCGCGGGCGACGTTTTTCAGCATCCGGCACTAAGCGTGATTTCAATCGCCAACGACTTTGAAACAACTTCCAGGTCAGGTGAAAGGCTATCGCGGTTTTACCCGTGCCTGTTGCCAGAGTTAAAAGTATTTTCGTTTCACCGCGAGCAATGGCATCAAGCACATTGTTAATGGCATTTTCCTGATAATAGCGCGGGTAAAAATTGCCGCCCTTATCTTCAAATGGCACCGCCGCAAAACGCTCTCGCCAGGTGGTGGTAAAGTCTTTTTCTGCCCCATATCTACCAGTCTCAAAGGTAAGTGCCCACAGTGCATTGGGCGAGAGGTAATCATCGACCAAACCTTCTTCACCTGTTTGCATGTCTATTTGATAAATTTCGTGGCCATTGGTGGTATAGGCGAGTCGGCACTGTAAACGCTCGGCATAGTCTTTGGCCTGGCGCACCCCTTCGGTGTAACTGAGGCTTTCTTTTTTGGCTTCTACTGCGGCCAGCTTTCGGCCCTTATAAGTTAAAACATAATCGCAGGGTACTTTATTGGTGCGCTTGCCACCAGTAATAATACGACCGGGGCAGATTACCTCACGACGAATAAAACTGAGCTCAACATTACCCCAACCCGCAGCTTTGAGCCTGGGGTCGATGAGTTCTGCTCGGGTATCCGCTTCATTCATTTTCATTATCATCTGCCAACCAAATTACACCCATTAAAATCAAGAACGGATCAAGAAACACAAAACACCTATAAGGCATTGTATTTAGTGTGTTTTATTTTCATAAACCCTAAAAATACGCTCCACAAATAAGTTTGTGGAGCGTGCATCCTCTACAAACTTTCTTGTGGAGCATAGATCGAATTACAGGCTCCTCAATCTTTCTTGAATACTGCACGGCCTTCCGCCAGATTAATCAGCTCAGGAAAACACAAGACGGCTGCTCTACGCCCTTTACCCGGCTGTAATTCCATAAGCACACCCGCTTCTTTTAATTGCCGCAGTAACCCCGGTGTGGTTTTTTCATGAATATCCAGCTCTCGTTTAAATCGACTGACTAAATCTGTTGTCTTAAAAATCGGTCGGCTAAATAATTCATCCAGTAAATGCACCGAATATTGTGAGTGGGTAATTTCATGCACACGTATTTTCATTACCTCATATAAACCCATAATGGCTTTTACACGCTCACTGTTCTGCTTAGCCTGAACCGTTATGGCACGCAGAAAAAAAGCAATCCAGCCGTTCCAGTCACCCTCTTGTGAAATGGCTTTTAAGCGTTGATAATACTCATCACGATGCGCTTCTAAATATTCACTCAAATAAAACATGGGTTGTGATAAGGCTTTTTTCTGAAACAAAAATAAAGGAATCAGTATACGACCTATCCTGCCATTACCATCTTTAAAAGGGTGCAGTAACTCAAACTGTGCATGTATCACTGCAGCCTGTAATAAAAAATCACTGTCATCAAAATCAATATAGCTTTCCCATGCCTGCAAATAATCATTCAAACGAAGTGGTGACGGCGGAACAAAACTGGCCTCTTCAATCGTACAACCCTCTTTACCAATCCAGTTTTGATCCAGACGAAAATCCCCCGGTGTTTTATTTTCACCACGCACGCTATTCAGCAAAATACGATGCAGATCTCGAATAAAAGATAGCCGAATGGGATAGGCCTGAAGATGCTCTTTCGTCTGATACAGCGCCAAACGATAATTGGATATTTCCTGAATATCTTTATACTTTTCGCCTTCTTTTATTAAGCCCGCTTCCTGCTCCAACACCTCATCCACGGTTGCCTGTGTGCCTTCAATTTTAGAAGACAACACCGCCTCCTGAGTCGTTAAAGGTGACAGCATTACCTCAGGGTTAGGAATACCCTGTAACAAACCATCGTAACGTGCCAGTTCTGCATTGGCATCACCCACCAACGAAAAAAGTAACTGGTAATCTAAATTTTGTAAGGGCAATTCATTCGGTTCATAAGGTTTCATGCCGCCACTCCTTTGCTTTCGGCTTTTTTATCGGCGCGTGTGAGTTCGCCGGAGAAGGCTTTTTGTAGGATGGATTTTTTGAGTTCTTCAAGGGCATTTAACTTATTTTGATAAATATTTTCTAATTTCAGATAGCTGAGCTTTAAATGATCAAGCTTCTCGACTATAGAATCTTGAATATTTTCAGGTGAAACAGGGATAATAAATGCTCTCATTGACTTTAGGGAAACATTTTTGATTGTAGCTCCTGTAGCCACTTTCTCGGCGTAACCTTGAAACAATGGGCTTTCAATAACATACTTCACATATTGTTTGTTGATGTTATCAACTAGATTGAAATAACATGCGCTTTTACCCAATACAACTTTTTCCTCATTATAAAAAGCAACATTTCCTAGCGTTCCGTTAATTGAAACCAAAACAGTTCTATCAGTTAATTTCTTTTTATATTTTTCAAACTCTTCAATAGTTACTCTTTTTGTCCTTTCCTTAAATTCTATTTTTCCATCATTTAAGTTATTTCCATTAATAAAATAATATTCGCCATTTTCTGAATATTTTGGAGTTCCATGCAACCCATCACCAAGAATTGTAGTTAATTCGGATATAGACATATCAACCCACCCCTCACCACGCTGGCTAAACACCTGCTGCAAATAGCTTTCAAACAGTTCGCGGGCGTTTTTGAGGTTTTGCTCGGTTTTGACGCGGGCTTGTTCGATGTCGGCAAAGGCTTGATCGAGAATGGCTACGATGCGTTTTTGTTCGGGGATGGGCAAGAGTGGTATTTTGACACCACTCACCAAATCAATATTAAGGTTTCTAACTGTTGAACCAGCTGCTAAAGAATCGAACTGCTGAAATACAAATGGAGAACCTAATATGTGATACAGGAAATCTTGATCAATACTTTCATCTTTTGCACTAAGCACTAACCATCCATCGTGAATGCAGCCTGATGTACCCATAATATAAGGGCGACCAAAACTCATCGAATTAGAAAGGATAAAGTCGCCCTCTTTTACAAACCTTGAACACTGCATTCCTTCTGGGATTATCTTTTGCTTAGTTTTATAAATGTATTTACCGCTAGCAGTCGCGTCGCCAATCTTGATCCAATTAATTCCTTTTGGATCATCAGTTATAAATTTTTTAATTGGCCTAGGTGATCCTCCACGAGCTATATCATAAAGGCTATCAAGTCGAACTAACGGCCACACCATCACAACAACCCCTGAATATTTCGAAGAATCTCTCGTTCCCACGCGGGAGCGTGGGAATGCATACGTGCCTCAATCTTTTGCATCCGGTCTGCGTTACCACGCAGAGCGTGGGAACGAGGTATTGGGTGTTTATCCATCTTCTTTACCACCCAATAACTGCCGTGCATTGTCACGGCTAACAACTGGCTCACTGGTTTGTTTCTCTCGTTCCCACGCTCCCGCGTGGGAATGCATACGTGCCTCAATCTTCTGCGTCTGGTCTGCGTTAAAATGGCGTATTCCAAACCTTGCTGCATTCCTCTTTCTGCCCATTCGTCGGTGAGGTCTTTGCGGACTTCGATGCTTTTTAAGCGCTGATTAATCCACTCTTTAGAATACCCTTTTGCCAAATAAGTTTGCATGGCACGATCAAAGGCTAGTTCGGGGTCATCAGTTTCATCAATACGCTGTGCGCCGACCTCTGCTAACCATTGTTTAAAAGGCTCGGCTTTGGGTGATGGAATGGATTGGATAAGGCGCAATAATTGTTTGGTATTGGCCACATCGGTTAGGCGTAACTTGCCATCGGAAGCAGGCATTTTCAACTGTCCCATATCATGGGACAGTTGACTTCCCTCATCGTTTAGCTTGGTTTTTAGCGCGTTCCAATATTTTCTTGGCCTGGGGCTACCGGTTAGTACGCCGACAACATCAACCACGCTGAATAACCACTGCTCTTGCTCTTCATCCCAATGCGTTCTAATACTTTGCTGTTCAAACAGCTTTATTTTGTTTTTTTCCTTCATATCAACTCCTTGATGTTGTTTAAAATTTGTTCACTTTCTTTATCCAGCACAATCATTTCCTTTATGATTTCGTTAGGCTCTCTCAGCGGTGCCTCGATTTCGGCATTGGGGTTTTTCACCGAGCAATCCCAAGTAGCCTCATCAATATCCGCCACATTCAGCGACCATGATTGTTCTGAATCCTCAAAGCCTTTTTGCAGCTCAACAAACTCTTTTAAATCATTGTCGTTCAGCGGATTAGTTTTGCCCAATGAGCGACCGGGGTCGAGCTGATAGAACCAAACTTTTTGCGTAGGCTCGTCTTTAGTAAAAAACAACACTACGGTTTTTACCCCCGCACCCAAAAAGGTTTTGGCGGGGCAATCGAGCACCGTGTGCAGGTTGCAGTTTTCCAGCAGTTCTTTACGCAGGGCAATGGCGGCGTTATCGGTATTACTTAAAAAGGTGTTTTTAATCACGATGGCTGCACGTCCACCGGGCTTGAGGGTTTTAATAAAATGCTGCAAAAACAAAAATGCGGTTTCGCCGGTTTTAATGGGAAAGTTTTGCTGCACTTCTTTGCGCTCTTTACCGCCAAAGGGTGGATTGGCGAGTATTACATCATGCTGATTGCTGGGCTGAATATCCTGCAAGTTTTCACCCAGTGTATTGGTGTGCAGCACATTAGGGGCTTCGATGCCGTGCAGAATCATATTCATAATGGCGATCACATAAGCCAGTGATTTTTTCTCTTTGGCGTAAAAGGTGGTTTCCTGCAAGGTTTTTAAGTCACTGGTGGATAGCTTTTTCTTCTCGCTTCCGCCCTGCCTTAAATAATCAAAGACTTCACATAAAAAGCCGGCGGAACCCGCTGCTCCATCGTAAATGGTTTCACCAATTTGCGGCTGTACCACATCAATCATGGCGCGAATAAGTGGCCGCGGCGTATAGTATTCACCACCGTTACGCCCCGCATTACCCATGTTTTTGATTTTGCTTTCGTACAGGTGGGATAGCTCGTGCTTTTCTTCCTGTGAGCGAAAGCGTAATTCATCTATTTTCTCTAAGGCATCACGCAGGGAGTAACCACTTTGAATCTTGTTTTTAACCTCACCAAATATTTCGCCAATTTTGTATTCGATAGTATTCGGGCTTTCGGCACGCTGCTTAAAACTTTTCAGGTAGGGAAATAGCTCGCCATCGACATACTCCATCAAATCATCGCCGGTTAAGGCGTTGTTGTGGTCAAAGTTGCCGTTCTCATCTTTCGGTGCTGCCCATGAGCCCCAGCGGTGTTTTTCATCAATAATGTATTCGTATTCCTTACCCAACAGCTCAGATTCGAGCGACTTTTCATGCTCCAGATCATCCAGGTATTTGAGAAACAGCATCCATGAAGTCTGCTCGGTGTAGTCCAACTCACTGGAACAGCCTGCGTCTTTATGCAGGATATCGTCAATATTTTTAAAGGTTTGTTCGAACATCAAAACTTATTATTATGAGTGTTAAATCAGTCTGCAATATTACAGGTAATTAAACTGTTGTGGTTAAATTTGGTTGGGTGAACACGGCTCAGTGTAACGTGCCAGGAAACAGCGTATACGTTCCCACGCAGGAGCGTGGGAACGCGGAAACAACAATAATTCTGCAAAGGAATAACTGGTCGGAGTGAGAGGATTCGAACCTCCGACATCTACGTCCCGAACGTAGCACTCTACCAGACTGAGCTACACTCCGATAAACCGAATCTTACTAAAAAAATCACCAGACTACCGATATTATTACAAACCATAACCCTGTGTTTCAAGGGCGGACCCAAACCCCCCTGGATGGTAGAACAACGCATGAACAGTTGCCGAATAACTTCACCACGGTAATTCAATTCGGTTCAGCAAACACCGGACAGAACAGCGGGCATGGAACAGGATGACTTGTAAAAAATGATTGCCAAAGGTGGACTATGTTTGCCCGGAGCAAACATGAACGCATGCTCTTTATGCGGCCCGAAGGGAGAGGATCAGGATGATCCGAATAAAAAATTGCATGGAGAAATTTTTCATGAGCCCTGTCTTTTAGGGCGAACCCGAAGGGTGACTAATTTTGCCGGGAGCAAAATTGAATGGCGATTAGCCAGCCTGAAAGGCGAATTACAGGAAGTAATTCGTAACCACAAGGATGTGCGGAGTAATTTAACCAGTCTGGTTCAATTCGGTATAGAAATAATGATTAGTGCAACAACTACATAGCTGGTAAAAAAGGGGAAAATGGTGGCCGAACCTGGAAAAAATTGTCAGGAACAATTTTTCATGAGCCCTGTCTTTTAGGGCGAACCCGAAGGGTGGAGCACAAGGAT
>JAFLJY010000281.1 GCA_022712755.1 Gammaproteobacteria bacterium | reverse complement strand
GAGGAAATTCAGAAGTAATTAATTATACACGTTGTGTGTGCCTTGAATGGTAAATATAAGTTTTTTTTATAAGAAGATCCAGAGGGTTCAAGTCCCTTATGCGCTGGGCTAGAGCCCAATGTCATTAAGTTAAGAGGTTGTCATAGCGTATCTCTTTGATTTTTAGTCACTTTTGGTTTTATCCTTCTTCGATATTTCCCAACATCTCGATTAAAATTTCTATTTGGCCTTATAGGAACTAAGTGTTTTTTAAATAATTCTTTGATTTTGGAAACAACCACTTTGATTGATTCTTCGGTTAGAAACAATTCTAGTATTCTGTTTTTCAAGAATCCATAAGATAAATTTTTATTTACCTTGTACTTGTATTTTCTACCCTGCGTCTCAAGGGCTATTTCATCGTCTAATTCTCCTACAATTAAGGTTTGAATATTACTCACAAACATGGTGGCGTAAAAATCTTGTAAAATACTTTCTGGAGAGTATCCCGAAAAATATTCAAGTTTCATCTTTCCTTTAATTTCATCATAAAAAGTTTCTACACCCCATCTCTTAGCATAAAGTGCTTTAAAATTTTTAGTAGGATATGTTTTACTATCTAGTAAAGAAGTAACCAATATTTCCACCTGTCCACCAGGTAATTCAACCCTGATCAAACGAACTCTTATAGATGATTTTTTGTCATATGTTTTATCGGATAACTGGGCGTTCTTTCCAGGGAAAAAATTTACAACCTGCGACTTTTTTTTGCTCAACTCAAAGTCTATAACTGTCTGTGAGAAAGTTGCTTTTATCCGCATAAAATAGTCCAACCCTCTAGTAAGATGTTCATTTATAAACTCGTAAGAGGGGTAACCTCGATCATAAATTAATAAATCACCAGATTTACAATATTGTAAATGAGGTATTGCCAAAGCGCGCTCTCCTTTTGCCAAAGGAGCCAAAACAGCATCTATCACATAGTTGTTTTCTACGTCATACAGCACCGAACATCGAGCCTGTACTATACTGGTTTGGGTTTGATTTTTTGTCTGCCCATATATTGCTTCCAATTCATCGGTGATGGGCAAAGTGATGCGAGAACCATCAACAGCTAAAAGTCTAAAACCCTTTCATAATTTTATAGCTTCATCGTTGGCAGTATAAAATTCATTGATAATAGTTTGAGACAGCTTTTTAAAAACATCTGGCTTTATCTTTTTTCTTGCTTGCACAAATGCACTTTGAGTAAAAGCCTTCGATGAGGCATCTCTTCGGTAAATAAAATTCATAAAGCTGTCAATTTCTATTGCAAGGCTTTTTCTCAATAAATTCATCATAAGGAGTAGAACTGTAGGAAACGACTGTTTCCTATTTCTGGAAAAATCTTTTTTTGAAACTCGAAAATCATGTTTTAAAAGTGGGCTAAAAAGTTCATTTTTTACTTTTTTGAAAATAAATTCAGCCGTTTTTTTTCATCTTTTGCTCTTTTGATTACAGTATAAATATAGTCAAAAAAGAACGTAACTATTCAGCCATACAAGGGATAAAAGGTTTCTGCTGAAAAGCATTTTTTAGACTTTCAAGTACGCGAAGGTTATTTTTCTTAACTGTAGCAATATATCCCCTGATTTGAGCAAAATATTGTGCGTGCCTTTGCGACCTAAAACATCCTGAAACCTTTTGTTTTACCTTAATCATTCTTAAATCTCTTTCCGCTTGATTGTTGTCAAAAGGAACTTCTGGTTGTTTTATAAATTTAAGAAATAAGTATTTATGTTTTTCTAATGCAAAGGCAAGTCTTTGCTCATCGGTTTTCTTATACTTTTTATCATAGTTTTTAATAATGGGTCTTATTACCTGAGTATATTTTTTAAAAACTCTTGCATAATAAGAACTGCTTAGATGGTATTCTTTTTTCTTTTTATCCTTAGCACGCACTAAAAGTTTTCTTATTTCTTTTGCCCAATTTGCCTGAAAAGCTTCTTCTACATATACAAGGTCTCTTAAAATATGAGCGTTGCATAAGCTGTGTTCACAGGAGTAACTAAAATAACTACTGAATCTATCGTGTACGAGTGTTCCATTATAATTGGGTAATATTCCCATCTGGTTCATCGCTTCCCTGCCTCGTTTTATATGGTGGGCAAAAAGGCTAATTGTTTTGTTGCTTACCACATGCATCCAACTGTTTTTACCATTAAGGCGGATGCCAGTTTCATCAGCGTGAAGTAATGGACTTTTTAATAACTGCTTGCTTACTTCTTGTTGATAGTATTCTAAAGAATCAACACATTTTTGTTGAAAGTTTGCTAAACTGCCAGTGGCTACTTGGTGACCTGTAAGATCAAAAATAAACTCACTACAACGCTGAAAAGGAAGCATTTGATAATTTTGCAGGTAAACACATAAGGCTTTTAAATTATCTCCATATTGTGCTTGTTGAACAAGGCCTTTAGGAAAAGTCCCTGTGTTTTTCAACCTACAATGCATACAGGTTTTCTCTATAACCCGATGCTCGGTTACCTGCATTCTTATGGTGGGTAAATCAATGATTTGACGTGCTTTATATTTACCTAGGTCTTCAGGTAAGGCTTTATTACAACAAGTGCAATGTTTAATATCGTGTATAATGATGGTGTCGGGAATCTTTGACATCTCCAACCTATTCCCTTTATGCCCTTTTTGACCACCAGGGTTTTGGTTAGATTTACCTCGCATGCTTCTGGTTTTTTTGAACGGGTCTTGTGAAGGAGACATACTGCTATTACTACTATTTTTAGGGTTTTCGTACTTACTAAGGCGCTCTTGCAAAGCAGTAACCTCTTGCTTTAAAAGTAAATTTTCTTGCCTTAACGCTTCAATCTCAGTGGCCTTCACAACCATGAAAGTACAAAGCAATAACAACCCCTCCAAATATTATTAACGACTATATGGCATGAACGCAATAACCCCTAAATGACCTTTTGGCATGCCCATAATAATTGAGTATAAAAGTGGCTGAATAGTTACGCTAATTAAGTGGTCTAAGTACTTATACTTAGACCACATCAAGTAAAGTAATGATTTTATTTGTGCTGTATTTAAAAGACATTTGTACAGAGTCAATAACCATCAAACCTGTTAAACTTAAGTATTATGAAGAAATTAAGACCAATAATCATCATTTTCACTATTTTATTAGGTGTTTTTTCACAAACTATTGTGCAAGCTCAAACATCAATGACAAAAATTGAATCTTTATACATTTATAATTTTATCAAGAACATTCAGTGGTCAAATGTTACAGACAAATATATTATTGGCGTATATTCCAATTCCTCTACATATGATGAGTTAAAAAGCATCCTGTCAGTTAGAAAATTTAATGGCAAATCCATTGAGGTAAAAAAGCTGTCCAGCCCAACCCAATCTTCTGAATGTCATATAGTTTTTGTCAGCCAATCTAACGGAGGAATGGTTAAAAAGATTGTAGCCAGTGCCGATACAAAAAATACATTAATTGTTTCTGAAAGGGGTCAGCTAAATAATGGGGCAGGAATTGCCTTCGTATTGGCTAACTCGAGATTGCAATTTAAGATAAATAAGACTACTTGTAGTGCAGCAGGGCTGCAAATTAGTGCCTCTTTGCTCGCACTTGGAGTTTAATCAATTATTACTTACCTAATAATTGATTAAGCCAGTTGGAATACTGGCTTTCATTTTTTTAATTAATAGCCGAACCTGATTTTACTTCGCCTTGAGGAGAAAGTAATTTTAAAGCACCATCTGCATCTTCCACCATTAAAATCATTCCTTCTGACAGCTCACCCATCATTTTTCTAGGTGCAAGGTTTATAAGTACAGCTACTTGTTTACCTATAATCTCCTCTGGCTCAAAATACTGAGCAATACCACTTAAAATAGTTCTGGTATCAACACCTGTATCTACTTTTATCTTTAACAGTTTTTTCGATTTTTTCATTTTTTCAGCAGATAGTATTGTGCCTACTCTCATGTCTATTTTTACAAAATCATCGAAGGTTACCTCTTCTTTTTGAGGTTCAGCTTCAGTATTAGCCAATTTAGTAGCCTCTAATTTATTCACTTGCTCCTCCACTTGTTTGTCCTCAATCTTTTCAAATAATAATGCCGGCTTATTCAATTGCATCCCGGCTTCAATCAAATCAGCCTTACCACCTTTATTCCAAGTTTGTTTCTCCAAAGAAAGCATATTAGTCAACTTATGAGCCGTATGCGGCAAAAAAGGCTCTCCCAACACAGCTAAATTAGCTGCGATTTGCAATGCTATGTGCATAATGGTTTCAACACGTTTCGGGTCTTCTTTAATTAGTTTCCATGGTTCTGTGTCGGCTAAATACTTATTGCCCAAACGAGCTACATCCATATATAACCCTAATGCTTCTCTAAATCGATATTTTTCAATAGAATTTGAAATTTTATCAGGAAAATTTTGTAACTGCTTTAACACATGCTCATCTTCAGCTTTTAGCATACCAATTGGGGGAACTTTACCTTCAAAATATGTATGCGTAAGCACTAACGCTCGATTAACAAAATTACCCAAAATGGCCACCAGTTCATTATTATTTCGAGCTTGGAAATCCTTCCAGGTAAAATCATTATCCTTAGTTTCGGGTGCGTTGGCAGTTAGCACATAGCGTAATACATCTTGTTTATCCGGAAACTCCTTTAAGTACTCATGCAACCAAACTGCCCAATTTTTAGAAGTAGATATTTTGTTTCCCTCCAGGTTTAGAAACTCGTTTGCAGGTACATTATCGGGTAAAATAAATTCTCCATGCTGTTTTAGCATTGAAGGAAAGATAATACAATGAAAAACAATATTATCCTTACCAATAAAATGCAGAAGCTTTGTATCCTCCGATTTCCAATAAGGCTCCCAGTCTTTGCCTGTTTCTGTAGCCCAATCTT
>JAFLJY010000194.1 GCA_022712755.1 Gammaproteobacteria bacterium | reverse complement strand
TTGGTACATACATCATGGCTCATTAGAAGCCTTTTAGGGAGAGGTGGACCATTCCATTAGGTCTTGTTTCTTGCCTTCATCAATAGCATTAACGGTATGATCAGATACATCAACACCATGAACCTGAAAACCTTTTGTACCCAATAGTGATGTTGTTGGTAGACCGATGCAGCCTAAGCCGATAACACAGATTGTTTTATCTAGCATTTTCCGTTTAAAACCTCGCTTCCTACGAATTTATTCTGTTTCCCAGTTACTTTTTTTGTATCTGAAAAACTATGGCTGTAGTGTAGACGTTATTTGAAAAAACCATATTTTCTCGTTTTTTTATTTAGAAACGACAACTATCTTGTTACAGTTACTGATGAGCATCCATATAGATACGTAGCAGTTTATTGATGCGACTTTGATAGCCTTTCCCCTGTTTTTTAAACGGAATCAATGGGGTCAGACTCACTGCCAGTAAGTTAAGCTATTTCTACAGCCTAAGGCACTTTGGAAATGGGGTTTTAGCCCCGTCACAGGCGGGACTAAAGTCCCGCTTCCAATGGATTTATGCTTAACTTACTGGTATTGGGGTCAGACTCGATTGGTTTTTTGTTTGAGCCTTTCAGGGGTCGAGTACATTATTCACTAATCATTTTATTTTTGCTATCCCCACGCCATGCCATGCCATGCAAAGACCACTAAGAAAAGAATACGTAAAAATAATTAGTGAATAATATACTTGATCCCAGTTACTTTTCCTGTTGCGAGATAATTTCATTTCATGACTACCAGTATTTTTTGTATTTAAAACATACAGCCAGATCAGCAGTAACAGGAATACTACAAATGCTTTTCCATTGCTCGATTTTTATATAAAACCCTTGCGATCCTTACTCCATAACTAAATTTCCGATAAAATATAACATAGGGATTCAATTCAAACCGTTGTAATTGCGCTCGAATGGTGACTTCATGCCCTATATCAGGATTTTCTGCCAATATTTGAAAACTAGATATTAGCTGGAGCTGAAAGCTATCTGCTTTACGTTCACCCCATTGGTTAAATCCACGAACATAAATATCAACCAGGTCTCGCTGGGCAACGGGCGAAACTTTATAGCTTGCCATGCTTTGTGGCTTGCTTTTTTACATAATCCAGAAGATCATCATCTTTCCAGGCTTTTGCTTCACCTTTTTCGCCTTCAATTAGTTGACTTAACAACCATTCAGAACCTTGAGATTCTTCTAACTTGCGCAAAGCATCCCTTACTATTTCACTGACTGAAGTATATCGCCCGCTTTGTACCAGAGATTCAACAAACTGTTGCTGATGTGTACCAAGTGTAATGCTGGTTGTACGTTGCATGGTCGCTTGCTTCCGAGATTAGTGTAAAACATCTTTAACACATATTAACACATATTAACACATTCAACTTTGGGTTGACAGTTATAGCCTTATCCAACATGAAATGAGCCTGAAAACCCCAAATTGGTTAAAAATCGTTCATCATCAACCTATAATAAAGCAATAAAGGGGTCAAGTCACTTGCTTCTAATAAAGGTATAAAGGGGTCAAAAGGTATAAAGGGGTCAATAAAGGGGTCAAGTCACTTGCTTCACAATACTCCTGACCGTCTAACTTATTTGTCAAAATAACCTTATTTTCTCGTTTTTTTATTTAGAAACGACAACTATCCTGTTACAGTTACTGATGAGCATCCATATAGATACGCAGCAGTTTATTGATGCGACTTTGATAGCCTTTCCCCTGTTTTTGAAACCAGGTTAATACATCACTATCAAGTCGGATGGTTACTGACTGTTTCGATGGCAATCGCACTTCTGCATTTTTGAAGAAATCTTTATCTAACACTGGGATATCACTGTAATCAATATCTTCATCTTTCATTTTATCCAGACGATTCCAGTCAGTTTTGGATTGTTTTGACATAATCATTCACCTCTCGCTTATTCGCTTTTCGGGCTGATATGATGCGGATCACATCACCGATTCGTTCGGTGTACACAATGACAATAACATGATGCTTCATCGTGCCGATTCCCACCCAACGACTTTCCTGACACAGGGGTCACCCAGGCTATGTTCTGGTCAAGTGTTAACGCCGCAGTAAACTCGCTGATATTTGCCGCAGAACAATTGCAACGCTTATTTGAATATGTCGTTCGGCAGATTGAAACGTCTGCGTATCGCTGGCAGGCGTCCAGCACGAATTTCAGTTTTCCTGCCGTGGCACTTCAGAGGATAAGATGCTGCTTTGCCATTTATATCTGGGTGGTAAAGCATACGGTGACTTCACTTTCCTCTAAGGGCATTAACTTCAAATCTTTCGTCGTGCTTTCTTAGAAGTTTAATAAGCTCATCAAATGAATATGTCTTAGCCATTGATTACAGCGAATCCGTTGCTATTTTCAATGTTATTTGGGAATGGAAAACCGCCAGCAAAATAATGCTCATCTGGTGTTTCATGTTCAGCTTTTGCGCGTAAGAAGCGTGCTTTGACTTCTGCAAATATTTGAAAATATTCCACTGGTGCAGGTCGGAAGATTAAATCAGGGTTATCCTTGTACTCAGCAAAACCTAATTGCATGTTTACCATATCAAGTAATTCTTGCGCTGACTCTTCCTTAGTATCACCGTAGCCCCATAAATCCAATTCAAGAGCAACAGAAGCCCATTCACCATCTTTTTGCTGAAAGCCTAAAACACTAATTGGGGACTCACAAAAATCAACCATCTATATTCACCTTTTTACTATTATTAATCCATACCGATGGAACGTAAAAGATATTCCCGCATTATTATAGACCGAGTGTATATCATGTGGTTTAGTTTCATACAAAGTGGTGAACGGTTAATTAAGATTAATCTTTAGTGAAACAAGGTGCTTCCCTGCTTAAACCGTACATATAAATACAAGACAATAAAAAATCCCCTGAAATATCAGATGCTTATCTACATTTAATGTAGCTTCTCAATAACCAGTGGCGGTTGCCGTTATTCCGGCATATTTTTAGCCGAAATCCATCGGTCAGTGAATACAAAAACAGGGGGCAAATCTTGACTTAACACAATAAAACAATAGTGAAAGAAAAAAGGAGTCAGAAGACAGGTTCAGGTCTTGTTTTTTGCCCTTAATAATAGTATTGACCGAATGCTCAGATACGTCTACACCATGTACCTGAAAACCGTTTGTACCGAGAAGTGATGCTGTTGGTAGACCGATGTAGCCTAAGCCAATTACACAAATTGTTTTATCTAACATTTTCCGTTTAAAACCTCGCTTCCTTTTAATTTATTTGTCTTTTGTTATTAATGGCTGAAAAACTATTGTCTATTATAGACTGTCATTTGGATTAATGTACTCATATAGCCCACAGGTTGCGGTATGTTTGCGTACCACGACATTATACGTGCGGTTTTGTTGGGCTTCGTTTCTCAGCCCAACCTACGAGCTAACGCGACCTTTACCTGTTGTTACTACGGTCTGGAATCTGGAAGTTGATTTCACCATGACATAAAAAGCACTTCATGATGTTTTTTTATATTCTTCCTGAATGCTGGTGTGATGCGATGCCAGTCCAGAACATCGACTCTTATGGGTAATTCAGACTCCTGAAATGCTTCCTGTAATTGATAGTATTGTTTTTGTGGTAATTTCTCTTTGCCTAACACGACCAGGTCAAGATCAGAATAGTCTTTTGCCGAACCCGTTACACGTGAACCAAAGACCCATATTTCTGCTTCTGGCACATACTGTTTAAGTATTTCTTTTACCTGTGCAAGTAAATTTGCCGCCAGATTAATCATTTTTTATCTCCA
>JAFLJY010000193.1 GCA_022712755.1 Gammaproteobacteria bacterium | reverse complement strand
TGGCACCATTAATACGCACTCTCTGTGCAATCATAGGATGATCTCGCCGATCTTCATCATCGCTGGTAAACTGTTCACGGGCAAAGTGACTGACATGGGGCACCCCTGACATCACCAGACCTAAATATGGACTTTCAACATTCTCACCATCTTTACCAACAGCATAAAGCACAACTGCCTGTGTATTCAAATTCACTTTAGAAACACCATCACCAGCCGCTACTTCAAAAGATAATAATGGCACATCTTCGCCACGCCAGTTCATCTTACCCAGAAACCACTCAGGCGTGTTTTCTCTTGTGCTAATTTCTTTTACGGAAATTATTTCTGCAACCAAAGCGTTGGGGATAATCACATTCTCCTTACGAAGAGTAAAAATAACGCATTTAATTAATTGTGTGTCGTCGCTCATTAATTATCCCCCTTTAAAGGCAATGGTTAATTGTTAATGGTTAATGGTTAGTGAAAAGCCAAAACAAACAGCTAACGGTAAACCATGGTTTTTGTTTTTCATTAATCATTAATCATTAACAATTAACCATTGCCTTTAATAGCTGGTATGTAAAATTTCATTAATGTTACTTAACAAATCGTCTTCCTGAAATGGCTTACCTAAATATTGATTTACGCCAATTTTCATTGCTTTTTCTTTATGTTTGGCACCCGTTCTTGAGGTAATCATAATAATTGGAATGTCTTTCAAGCGCGAATCATTTCGCACAAAATTGGCCACCTCAAAGCCATCCATGCGCGGCATTTCTATATCCAGTAACATCAGGTCTGGAATGTTATCCTGCAACTTAGCAGTTGCATCAACGCCATCTTTTGCAAGAACAACCTCAATACCATAACGTTTAAGCATGCGCT
The DNA here is from genome assembly GCA_022712755.1 of Gammaproteobacteria bacterium. Taxonomy (GTDB): domain Bacteria; phylum Pseudomonadota; class Gammaproteobacteria; order SZUA-229; family SZUA-229. The sequence goes on along the minus strand of JAFLJY010000193.1, from coordinate 7,896 downwards.
CTGTAATCTTACGTATAGTAATGGAATCATCAACAACCATGATCGTTTTCGTGGTATCGACAACGGGTTCGGCTACGACCTCTACAGGTGTATGAGGCTTAAACAGGCTTTCGGCGGCAACTAGAGCTGACATTTCCAGGATAAGTACCACGCGACCATCAGCAAGAATAGTCGCACCGGCAATACCACGTATCGCACCAATTTGCATACCGACCGGTTTAACCACAATTTCACGTCTACCTAACATCTCATCTACATGTAAGGCAAAATGTTGATCGCCCACACGGACAAGTAAAACCGGGAATAACTGTAGATGTTTAGAATAATCCGGTTGGTGCCCTGTTAATAAACCACCCAGGTGTTTTAATTCAAATTCAACATCATTAAATTCATAAAGACTATTATCGCTGTCATAAAAACCTTGCAGCTCATAACCAGTCATGCGCACAACACCCTCAATACTTGCCAGAGGCACAGCGAATACATCTTCGCCGGCTCTTACCAGTAGCGCCTGATTAATCGCCAGCGTTAATGGCAAGCGAACAGTAAACTCAACACCCTTGCCTTGCGTTGTATCAATATCAAGTACACCGCCCAATTGTTTGATTTCACTATCAACAACATCCAGACCAACGCCACGTCCAGAAACCTGCGTTACTTCCTCAGCAGTGCTAAAGCCGGACTGTAAAATAAATTGCAACGCATCATGGTCAGACAGTTTTGCACCCACTGGTATCAATCCCTGTTTAATCGCTTTTTCACGAACTTTGTTAGCGTTGATACCCGCACCATCGTCTTTTATATTGATGACAACATCTGTGCCCTGACGATCGACTTTTATTATAATCCTGCCTGTTTCATTTTTACCAACAGCCTTACGTACTTCTGGCTCTTCAATACCATGCGCTACGGCGTTACGCAATATGTGCTCCATTGGTGCAATAATACGATCCAGTACAGTACGATCAACCTCACTGCTTTCACCAATAATTTCAACCTCAACTTCCTTGCCTAACTCTCTTGCTATCTGCCTGACAATTCTACGCAAACGTGAAGACAGCCCACCAAAACGTACCATCCTGGTTCGCATCAAGCCTTCTTGCAAGTCTGTACTTACTCGTGATTCCTGCTGCAGTAGTGTTTCAGAATCACGGGTAATATCTGTCAAAATATCGTTAATACTGTCAACATCGGATGCTGTTTCACCCAGGCTTCTAGTCAGTTGTTGTAAGGTTGAGTATTGATCCATTTCCAGTGGATCAAAGTCGTCATCATAGTTACCCAATTCCTTCTCATAACCTGAACGAATTTGAATTTCTGTTTCAATTTCTAGCTTTCTTAATTGCTCTTTTAAGCGTACAACCGTTTGCGTCAGTTCTGAAAGGTTAAAACCAAAATCTGTAATTTGTTTGCCCATACGTGCATGATAAATATTGACTTCACCGGCATAGTCAACCAGATTGTTTAATAAATCGGAGCGAACGCGTATCTGCTCTTGTGAATCTTTGAAATTAACATCACTAGCACGCTCACCCCAATGCGGGCGCTGCTCTGATTTTTGTACCTTACTTTCAATTTCTTTATGCGCTGCTTCATCAGACACCGGTGAAAGGTCACTGCTTTGTGTGTCTTCGCTAGCAGCTCTATCGCTAGAAACCCTATCCCCAGTATCAGGCAACCCAGCATTAGATAACAGCAGAGAAATATCGATATCTTCAAGTTCTTCGTCATCTTCAGATTCTAACTCACTCAACTCAATATCAAATCGCTCAACTGCCCGCTTTTCTTCAATTTCACCTCGCATTAACTTTTCAATGCGAGCATTCAGCTCATTTGCCGGTGAAAGTGGCTGCCGTTTTTTAACCCTCGCCAGCATATAGGTCAAAACATCCAGCGATTCCTGCAACAGGTCAAACAAGGTTTTGTCTGTTTTAACTTTTTCTTTACTGACCAAAACCACCAGCGATTCAAGGTTATGCGTTAAATCACCAACAGGGGCTAAATCAGCCATACGCGCACCGCCTTTCAAGGTGTGCATATTTCGTTGTAGCTGCTGTATACGCTGCGTGGAATTTGCTAAGCTTTTATTCTCATTGGTTTTAATTTCGTTTAATGCGTACTCACAGTTTTCAAGCAACTCCTCTGCTTCTTCCAGAAAGATATCAATAAGCTCATCATCAATATCGCCATAAGGCAACTCTACGGTCTGGCTGCCAGCTGCGCTGCTGATGATGATTTTATTTTCACCCGCATCTTCACCCGCATCTTCACCCGCATCTTCAAACTCATCACTGACTTCAATTGGAGACAAATCGGCAATATCAATGGAAGCCTCATCGCCAGAACCCACCTTCGACTCATCGACAATAGTGAAAGCCCTGTCTTTAGATAACATATCTTCAGATGCCATGTCTTCAAACAGCGTGTCCTCTAATACCGGATCCTCTAACAGCTGGTCTTCATCTGAAATCACTTCAGTTTTATGATATTCAGTTGCGCTCGTTTTTATCGACGCTGCTGAAGTAAGATTATCTTGAGTAAGGTTATCCTGTAATGACTGCTGCAACTGCGTCTGTATTTCCTGTTGAACAATTTTATGTATTTTGTCCTGCAAAGCTTTATTGCTGGCGGGTAACTGACCTTCTTCAACCGTGGACAACATGCCACTGATTGCCTGCTCAATCTCTTTAAAAACAGAAACAATATCATCGGGAATATTTTCTTCCGTACTTTCCTGACGTACTTTTACATATTTTTCGGCTGCACCACTTAATTCAGCAATGGATTCCACTTCAGCCGTACGCGCACTTCCGTATAATGTATGGAAAACACGTAATAAAATTTTGTCGGCTTTTAGCGGTTGGTTTTCTGATTCACTTTCATGGATTAATTGCCTGATCGTTTCGACATAACCCTGACTTTCATCATAATAAATTTTTAATAACATCGGGTCGATATCAAGCGCACCTTCCGTTACACTTTGATCATCTTCATCAATTATTATTTCAAATTCGTGATCAGTATCGCCAGCCGACTCGATTAACGCTTCACTACTGTCAGTTTCTTTACTTACCAACCGGTGTTTTTCAAGAGAGTTATCGGCATTGACCAAACCAATGTTTATTACATTTGTGTTTTCTGCTTCTAGTTCTTCTGTAAAAGAGTCATCATCTGTTAGCTCAAAATCACCTATTGTGTCTTTTATTGACTCTTCAATTATGACTTCATCTTCTAATAGTGTAATATCGCCTTTTCCATTTGCTGAAGCCTCATCAACAGCTTCAGCTACTATTACTTTCTCAACGAAATGAGTATCATCTGCAGGCTCACGCGAACTTTCTTCAATTTCCTGCAAGACAACGCTGCCATCATTGCTGATAATATCAAGCTCCAGCTCAGAAACATCCTGGTCAGAAAAATCTAGCACTTCGACTTCATCATCGAAGTCGTCCATCTCACTACTATCGCTTATAACGTCGCCAGAATAATCAAAACCAGCGGCAACTTCAATGCCTCTGTCATCAACTGTTTCAGCCGAAGTATCTCGATCTTCGGCCAGGGTATCCGCCAATGACATCAACTGTGCGAGATTAACAATGGGCTCACGATTTCCCTGTAACTGCTCGATTAACTGCGGCAAGACAGCAAGCGCTTCATCTAACACATGAAAAAAAGATTCACTTGCCGTAATTTTTTTATCAATGAAGTGATTGACCATGTTTTCAAACTTCCATGAAAACTCACCTATCATGTCAGCGCCCAATAGACGACCGCTACCTTTTAATGTATGAAAACCACGACGAATTACTGCCGGTGCCTCTTCATCGTCGTTGTTAATTCTCCATTGCGGCAGGTACTCATGTAACTCACCTAATATTTCTACCGCTTCCTCAATAAAGATTTCTACAATTTCTTCATCGGCATCATCAGCAAGAATCGAATAGTTAGAGATATCCTGCAGCTCAATAGTTTGTGCCACTGCAACCGCCGTGTCTGCCAGCTTGTCCGACACTGCATCAAGCTCATCCTGAACCGGCCCCGCTTGTACATGCTCGGGTACATGCTCTGACTGGCTAGATTCTAATTTAACTACCGCTTCTTCTGAATCACCCTCTCTGGCTAAAGCTGTATCTTCAGATGTATCTTCCTGCCCTCGCAGGCTATAAGACTCAGTTATCTCATCAAGTTTACCTGCGGCTTTATCGCCAGCATTTAAACCCTGCTCAACTCCCGGCCTGCCTTCTGACAAGGCTTCAAAGAAATATTCAATCGAAGTAACGACATCAGCCACAGTATCCTGCTCATTATCATTTACCTGATGGTTATTATTTAATAAGGCAATACGTATAAAGTTTTGTAATTTTTCAATTTGATATTCCACACGTTCTAATGGCAGCATCATCGAAACACCACGAACTTCTTGCAGACGATTTAGAACAATATCCAGCTGTTCATTATCACCAATGCCTGAGATATAAGACAATATGGCTTCCTTGGCTTCACTGAAATTTTTCAAGCCTTCAGCAACAACCGTGCGCACTACCTGACGATACTCTGATGCAGGAACCGACTGATCTTGTTTATCAGGGTTCATATCAACAAAACCGGAGCGCGAATCGATATAATCTTTAAGCTCTGCTTCTGCATTTAATAGTTCTGAAGCAATATCCAGCACAACCGGGTCACTAATTTCACTATCACCTTTGGCAATGCTTTCCAGCACCGCACGCTGACCCATTAATGAGTGACGTGTTGCTCCCATGCCCAGCATGCCGTATGTATCAGCAATTTTCCCTAACTGCTCGGCAACAGGCACAAGTTGCTCAACGTGCCGCTCATTGCTTTGCATAAACAGTTCCAGAACATCTTTAACCCTCATAATGTCTTCCGTAATACCTTTTGATACAGTATCAAAAAGATCGGAATTTAAGCCGCCTATAGCAGCGGAGACATCTGTTTCATTAGGAATTAAGTCGGATAAATGATAGGCTTCTTTGACCTCAGTAATTAATTTACTGTCTACTGTACAAAGTCCTACATAATAGAGAGCATTTTTAACAAGCTCTTTTGAATATTGCCTGGAAAAACTTTCTTCGCCCTTATCAAAGATGGTTTTCAGCTGCCTGTCAACCGCAGCTAAAAGCATTTTGATGCTTAAATTGCTTTTAATGCCCTGTTTTATCAAACCTTCAACAAGTGCACCCACAACCATCCAGATACGACGAACTTCATCATTACTTGATACTTTTTCAAGCGCATTTAATACTGCCCTGATACGTTGCAAACCAGCGCGTTGTTTTTTATTTTTAATAAAATCCAGCAGACCCAACTGGTAATGTGCGCGAAGCCGTTTCACTTCAGTTTGAAGTTTTCCAGGCTCAATACTGCTAGTTTCATATTCAGTAGAACTTAATTTTGCATTTTCCAGATCAGGTGAAAATAAAGCCGTTTCTGTTAACAAAGCATCGGAGCGTGCTGCACGTAAATCATTAATCAGCGACATCAATGCAATAGGCGTGTCCTGTTTGCCCGCCTGAATACCTTCCAGGTAATCGGGTAGCTGCAACATAGCACGCATTAAAACATCATACGCATCCTCAACATGCTCAACACTCCCTTCTAACAATGCCGCTGCGGTACGCTGCATTTCTTCAGCAAGCATTGATGCACCGTACACTTCAACCATTTGCAGCGTGCCATAAATCAACTTCAAATGTTCAATACAGCCTTCTAATTCGCCATTGTTTTTATTCTCAATATATTCATTGAGACATGTCTGGGCATCAGATATAACATCATCCAGCTGCGTTTTTACCCAGCTAAGCGAATTATATTCAACTGTATTCTCAGGATTCATTATATTGATTACCTATGACCTTAGTAATTACGAATTACTACGCCTGACGCTCTAAAATAACGGTATCAACATGATCCGCATCATCAGCCGTATCACCAGCCATACCATCAGAAGCAGGCAGCTTAAAGCCAGACACTGAACGTCCCAACTCACCTGATAACTCGTTCAATGATGCCAGCGAAGTCGATGTCTCTTCAGTACCCTCAGAGGTTTGCAGGGTAATTTCCTGAATCACATTCATCGAATCCGACACGGATAATGCCAGGTTTGATTGCTGTTGGGTGGAATCAGAAATGCCTTTAATAAGATGTGATAATTCTGTGTTTACCGACTCAATTTCTTTCAGTGCTTCACCCGCATCTTCTGCCATGGCAGCACCGCTTACCACCCCTGCAGTACTCATTTCCATGGATTTAACCGCTTCGTTGGTATCTGCCTGAATAGTGTTAACCAAAGCTTCAATCTGCTTGGTCGCATTACCTGCACGTTCTGCCAGTCGTTGTACCTCATCCGCTACCACTGCAAAACCACGACCGGCATCACCCGCCGTCGATGCCTGAATGGCTGCGTTCAACGCCAGTATATTGGTCTGGTCAGCAATCTCGGTAATCAGTCCAACGATATCTCCAATCTCCTGTGAGGATTCACCCAGGCGTTTAATGCGTTTTGATGTTTCCTGAATCGTTTCGCGAATATTTTCCATTGAGCCGATAGTATTTCGTACTACTTGCGCACCTTTTTGTGCGATATCCACCGAATTTTGCGCTACCTGCGCAGAATTATCAGCATCGTTTGATACTGCTGACATGGATTCTGCCATGTCGGTAACCGCAGCACTGGCTGAGGCAATTTCACGCGCCTGTTTATTCGACGCTTCGGCTAATTCAATCGCTGTCTGCTGTGTTTTTTCTGTTGACCGGGATACTTCTTCAGCAGTGCTGTTAATGGTGGTTACCAGTGTGCGCAACTCGTCAATAGTATAGTTGACTGAATCGGCAATGGCACCGGTAATATCTTCTGTCACCGTTGCATAGGCAGTTAAATCACCATCCGCAAGATCAGCCATCTCATCCAGCAAGCGAAGAATCGCACGTTGATTTCGTCGATTGTTTTCTAATGCGTCCTGCTCACGTTTTCTTGCGTCTTTGAGCAACAATACACCACCAATAATAATAAGTATTACCGCTAACCCACCAAAACCAGCACCCATCAACTGGATTAAGTCAAGCTCTTCACCCTGAGCAATAATTTCTTCCTGAAAGTTTTTAAGCGAAGTCAACAAGCGTTCGGAATCATCACTTATCAAACTGGCGGCATCACTCACTTCAAATAGCTCGGGGGATAATTCAAGAATACCGGCAACATTATCACTCACTGCACTACTCAACATCGCCACTTCTCGTAATTTTGAAACGGCTTTTTTATCACCAACCTGTTCAATACGCAAACCTTTAGAGCCTTTTAACAAACCTTCAAGAACGCGACCAAACAGAGCTGCATCCCGGCCAAATCTGTCAGCCGCAGCGGCAGCTTTATCGCCACCAATAAGAACTTGATTCAAATTATTTTTAATGCGTTGAGATAGCATCATTTGTCGTGTAGCTAAATAAACCTGGCGAGGGGCAGCTTTCTTATCAATTAGCAGACCAACCACTTCATCAGAATAGGTTAACATTTGAGGAATAAAATCTTCAATGATCTGATACTGGTCCCTTACTTCAGTAATTGCCTCGCGGCCATTCAAAATAACTTCTACCTTATTACGGTAATTTCTCCAGTCTGTCTCAACATTATCAAGTGCCGGCAGAAGTTCCTGTGGTATTGCGTCAGCAACAACATCGCCAGAATGAAAAGTTGTTAAAATATCATCAAACCAAATGCGTGATTTGAACAGATTTTCAAATGCCTCGTCATTACCCGATGCTGCACCTAACGAATAGGTTGCCATTTGTTGAGACAACAGGAGTTGATCTGCTGATAATTCCACATGACGTTGTAAAGTCGCTCGCTTATCTCCTACATATACCAGACTACCCAGC
>JAFLJY010000192.1 GCA_022712755.1 Gammaproteobacteria bacterium | reverse complement strand
GATGACAATATTATTCACAGCACACAGTGGCTTAAAACATTGCCAGCAGAGAATTTTATCGTGCAATTAGCTTATGTTGACAACATGAATGCGCTGTACGAAATTGCACATACATATAATTTTTATTTAAAAGATAAATTGTCATATTTACAAGTTAACGATAATAGCTTGGTGAAATATGTGTTGCTGTCGGGTAATTACACAACACAGAAGCAGGCAGCTGAAGCGATAGATTCAATGCCACGCTACATTGATATGCAGCAGCCTCTGGTGAGAAAAATTGAGGCAATACAAAAGCATATTTCTCAATAATATTTTTCAGGGCAGTAAAAGTTGACCTTGTCATCTCTCCCAATCGATGGTCGAGATGACAGCCTTATTTTTCTAACTTCGTCTGTTTTAGATAATACTAATTATTGAGAAGCTACATATTATTCAACCAACTACCTGAATAACGATGACAACTTCATCGTCGTGTTCACTGGACTCTTTTACCAGGTGGCCATTAATGCGACACCAGGCAGGGATGTCATGGAGTGCGCCGGGGTCGGTACAAGTCACTTCAAGAATATCACCCGCCTGTAATTGGGCTATTTTATCTTGCGTTTTAATGACCGGCATCGGGCACAAAGAATAACGTGCGTCTAATGTATATTGGCTCATAATTTTAGAGGTTGAATAAAAAAACAATAGTCCATCCTTTGGTTCGTGAACGGTACTTCCATGTACCACTGCTCCGCGAATAACGCAAAAGACGCGAAAAAAGAAATAACAAATAAGGGGTTATTTCGTTCCCGCGCTCTGCGCGGGAACGCGAAATAAAAAACTTTTTCCTGGTTTTTTTTGCGTCTTTTGCGTTATTCGCGGACTAAATATGTTTTAATTTTTAAATATACCATTCCTGTTTTATCTCAGAAACAGGCATTGGTGCAATGTCAAACAGTTGTTCTTCTCCATCCTTACGGGTAACTTTTACAGTAACATTATCGGCATCGCGACCCTGGCTAAAGCGGGCAGCAATGCGAGAAGCAAAGCGAAATTCTTCATCGCTGAGTTCGCCGTCAACAAGTGTCAGCGGACCGTTGTGGCTTTTAATTTCAATGGTTGCAAACTGCTTTTTGTAACCTTGTAAAAATTTGTTTTCACCGTCTTCACGACTAACGATTAACTTATAATGCGGCTCAGGTCGTAAATGTCTGCCAACCTTGAGCAACATAATGTCATCAAGTTCGTAGTCTTTTTTATTTCTTGCCTGCCATAAATCAACCAGCTTATTGGAATAGTTTTTGTCGGTAAGAAAGCAGCAGCCGCCCGCAGGTGTGGCATAATCCTCAAAACCAAATTGGGCAGCTAATGCCATCTGAGGCTTGCGGTTGCGTCCACTGAAGTCTTTTAGCTGTTCACGGTTCACCCAGCCCTCACGTTCCGGCAATGTTGCACCGAGGTTTTTAGCGCAAAGCGGTCTCAGCAGGCGGTCGTCAGCACCGGATTCACGAACCACAACGGGTAGCAAATCCTTACGTTGTGACATAGGGCGCTGTCCCATGACTTCACCGGTAATAATAAAATCAAAACCGTTTTCATCCATCCACTGTTTTGCCTTGTGGACCATGAAAATTTTGCAGTCCAGACAGGGATTCATGTTTGCGCCATAACCGTGTTTCGGGTTAATTAATACATCTTTGTATTCTTCGATAATGTCGATAATGTGTAATTTAATGCCGAGCTGCTCGGCACTCCATAGCGCATTATTGCGTTTAGGTTTGGCCTTGTCTTTTTTACGTATAGCATGGGTATGGCCTTCTACGCAGAAACCGGTGTAAAAGTTAATACCTTCGACATGGATACCCTGATCGAGCATCAGTCTGGCGGCAAGTAAGGAGTCAAGACCGCCGGATATCAGGGCAACGGCTTTTTTTTGAGTGGACATAATATTAGTGGAGCTATATAAAACTGAAGCTTATTATATCAATTGTTAGCTTGAACATACACGTACAAAATGGAATGACAGGAATAAGGCTGTTTGTTTTGCACAATAGTAATTTCTCAATAAGTCGGGGCAGTATATGGCTTTCCATAACAAAAATGTACGGGCTTAGATGGCAGTAATTGAATTAGTTAGAATCTGCATGGTCGCAACAACATGATTGCCGAGCACCTCATTCTTGCTCTGGTGGTAATACTGGGGCTTTCATTGATTGCGCAGCCTGTAGCCAAATGGTCGCATATGCCACTTGCCAGTATTCTGGTGTTACTTGGTTTTATTGTTTCAGAACTTGTTGTGCTGGCAGGAATTGATACCGGCATTCGTGCCGACAACTTCCAGTCTATTATCTTTTATGTATTTATTCCTGTGCTTGTTTTTGAGGCTGCATACAATATAGACAAACAACAATTAAAAAAGAATTTGATTGTTATTTTATTTTTGGCAATTATTGCTATGCTGCTGACCTGCCTTATTGTGGCTGTGTTACTGTTTTATGGAATTGGGCATGAATCAGGATTCCCGTGGTTAGCGGCATTAATAACCGGAGCAATTCTGGCGGCAACCGACCCGGTTGCTGTTGTTGATAAATTACGAGAGACAAAAGCACCTAAAAGGATTAGCGTCTTGCTTGAGGGTGAAAGTTTATTCAACGATGCGGCAGCTATTGTTTTATTCAGTGTATTTTTGTCGATGGCGACTGCAGCAGATTCGGTGGCATCAATATTTTCCACTGATTCTATGCTGAGTGTTGTAGCAGATTTTGCTTTAATATTTTTTGGTGGTGCATTAACTGGTTTATTTGTGGGTTTGTTGTTTGGTGTTTTGCAAAAGAGTGCAAAGCAGTCTTTACTGGCAGGAGTAATGAGTCTGGTTGTGGCATACGGTTCATATATACTGGCTGAACATCTTATGGTCTCCGGCATAATGTCCACCCTGCTGGCGGCATTAAGTTTTTCAATGTTAAGTGAGAACAAAGATAAATTAGCCAGTGAGCAGATTGAGGGTACTCAGACAGCGGTAGCGGGCAATAAATATTTATGGAGCATGTTGGCGCACGTGGCAAATGTGAGTGTCTTCCTGATTATGGGCGCAGTCATCACTCTGGGGATGTTTGAGCAGAGGTGGCTGGCAATGCTGATTGCTATCGCCGCCTTGCTGGTTGCCAGGGCGATTAGTGTTTATGGTGTATTGTTATTGTTTGCATCCTTTAAAAAATTAAAAGTGCCATTTTTATCACAAACCGTTATGGTTTGGGGCGGTCTGCGTGGCGCGGTAACATTGGCGTTAGCACTGTCGTTACCTACCAGCCTTGATTACTGGTGGACCATACAGTCGATTGCTTTTGGTGTGGTGATTTTTTCATTGTTTGTGCAGGCACCAACAATGTCGATGCTGACCAATAAACTATTAAAAACAGACTGATGCCTACCAGTTGATCAGCCTGTAGGGTGGGCACTGCCCTACCATTGTTTGACATTGTTATTTGAAGTGAATCCGCTGTACCTGACGGACAATACTCGTCATTTACCCCCCTTTAGGAGCAAACACAAAACCACTCACTCTGCGATTGGGTTTTTTACCCGGCTTTTTTGTTTAAAAGCAGGCTCTCTTATTGCACTGAATAAATCATCAACACAACAAAACCAATTAGCACCGCAGCCAATAACAACACTGTTCCCCAGTGTTTTTCTTCAGCATTTTTACTTTTTGCCATGGTGGCTTTGATACCAGGAAAAACCATAAAGATTATCAATAACCCGAGTACGCCAGCCAGTAGTTGTTCCCAAAGTGCCATATTATAATTTCAGTTAATTAATCTTCGATGAGGTAATGTTTTTCGATGGGTTCAATAATTTTCCACACGCACTTCATGCCTTTAGGGAAAAAAACCATATCACCTTCCTGAATAGTTATTGCTTCTTCATTCTCGGGCGTAATAACAGCTTTGCCTTCAACAATGTAACAAGTTTCTTTTTTATTATAAGTCCAGTCAAATTCAGAAATACCTTTTTCCCATAGTGGCCAGTCATCGACATATAATACATCGAGTTTTGCCGGGGTAACGTGATGTTCAATGGTGATAGAGTTCATAGGTTCAGGTTTAAATAGTATGTTAAACGACTCATTATAACGTGAAACCATAGTGACGATGTATAATGTATGCCTATTTCCATCCTTTGGTCCGTAAACAGCACATCCGTGTGCCACTACTCCATCCTTTGGTTCGTAAACGGTGCCTCCTTGCACCACTACTGTTTAAATAGGTGTAAGTGTTTTGAGTGAAGTAATAATATTTGATGTGGATTTAGAGCAATTTGACGACAGAGTGCTGGCAACCTCACATGACGTGCCAGTACTGATTGATCTGTGGGCAGAATGGTGTTCACCCTGCCTGGTTATTGCGCCGTTATTAAAGCAATTGGTTGAAGAGTATGAAGGTAAGATAAAGCTGGCAAAAATTGAAGTTGATGAAGGCGAGAACATGAAGCTGGCGGGACGTTATAAGGTTAGAGGTTTTCCGACCATCATTTTAATTATAAAGGGCGAAGAAGTGGCACGTTTTAGTGGCGCTAAACCATTATCATTTTTACGTAATTTTGTAAAAGATAATATTTAAAGTATTCTTTAGGCGAGAAGTGTCACATGGGTGTGCTGTTAACGAATGGCCGTTTACCTTTTTTATAATAACCTATTAGAGCATGTCATTACCCTTAGCTGACAGTATGCATAAGGCTAGCCTACCTGGTAGGCTGGTGCCAATTGTTTTTATAGGTGTCTATGATCAGACAAAAAATCTAACGAATCACGGATAAATATATGAAAGAAATTATCGGTATTAATCATATAGGCATTAGAGTCAAAAACCTTGAAAGCGCAAGAGCCTTTTATGAGCAACTTGGTTTTATTTTTATAGTTGGCCCCATTGGTCCTGAACCAGTCGCAATAATGGAACACCCATCAGGCGTAAATATTAACTTCATACTAAACGCTGATACAAATACTGGAGATAATATTCTTATGGACGTAACCGAGAAATATCCAGGTTACACACACTTAGCACTGGATGTTAATAATATTAAATCTGTGCAAAACTTAATAGAAGAACTGGGAATTCACATTACCGAGGGCCCAATAACTTTGCCAGATGGTGGAATAATGTTTTTCATTAGAGACCAGGACAGCAATGTGATTGAATTCCATCAAAATGGTTAGCCCCATAAAAAATAGTATGATTATTTAGCTATATCGATACTCTATTGCCTTGATGGTTTAGCATATTTATTTTCTAATTTTAAACGATTTTATTTTTTTGAAATATTGAGTGGTCAAATCACTATTTTTTTTATTACCATAATGTAATGTTCGATAAGCTTTAAAAATAAACATAGCATCTGTTTTTGTTTTTTGTGATAGTGAATGTTTTTTATAGAATCGCTTTTCAAAGTCGACAGGGCCTTCATTTAATTGTCGTTGAAAACCCTGTCGTTTTAGTTTCAGGCAAAACATATTGTAGTAATGTTGTACGCGATCTTTTTCAATGGTTTTGTGTGTTAATAAAAACCAGCTGACGATTCCGCCAACAATGATTAAACAACCAATCAGCAGCATAATAAGATTTGATGCGTCCTGATCATCAAAGCCTAATAATTTTAATAATTCATTTTGTTTTTTCTGATTAAAACCGATAACCCACTGGTTCCAGCTATTTTGAAAGCTATCATATAAAAAACCGATATTTTTAAATAATTCGTTATTTGATACTAATAATAAAGGTAGCCTGTTTCTTTCAATACCCGATTGTAATATGCCCTGCTCGATCCGGTCGGGTGAGACGGCGGCGGTCGGGTCTACACGTTGCCAGTGATTGCCTGCCCAGACTTCGGTCCAGGCATGCGCATCGGACTGACGCACGATCATATAATCATCCAGCGGATTCATTTTTCCGCCCTGGTAGCCGACAACCACGCGGGCAGGGATGCCCGCTGCCCGCATCAGATAAGTGAACGCACTGGCATAGTGCTCGCAGAAACCACGTTGGCTATTAAATAAAAAATCATCTATCGCATTTTCTCCCAGCAAGTCAGGATTCAATGTATAAACGAAGTTGTTATTTTGAAAATAGGCGAGCACGGTGTTGATATATTGCTGTGTATTAAAATCCGATGATTGAAATAACTTGCGGGCAAGTTTTATTGTTTGTGGATTTTTATTGCCCTGGTTTTTACTAACGGGCAGTAAGCGATTTTTATAATCCTCCTGCTTAAACAGAGCCTGATTGCGGGCGCTGGTTTGTGAGCTAACACTGTAGTTAATAATTTTCGTTATTTTATTGCGAGTAATCAGCATCGCTTCACGGTTAATGTGATAGGCGTGTTCGCTGCTCGTGCTGTTGTCTATGTCCGGCTGTTCAAGGCTCAACAGCCAATTTAACCTGGTTGGCTCCAGTGTAACTTTGTAGCGAAAGATGTTTTTACTATCACTGTCATATTGAATGTTTGCCTGTGCAGAATCAGGTGCATCATCTCGTCGCCAGGTTTTACCATCATATAAAGACAGCACCGCGCCGCGCCAGTAAAGTTGTCTATGTGATGGAATTTCATTATAAAACAGAACGCGAAAGGCAATTGCTGGCGAACTAATCAATTGGTTGATGCTACCAGGTGACATTTCTTCGCTTAAACCTGTTCGACCGGCAAAGGCATCATCGGGCAGCCCCCATAATGGACCGGGGATGCGTGGAAATAATACAAATAAAATCAGCATTAGCGGCATGGCATAAAAAACAAATCGTGAGGCCATGGATAAACGGCTTTTTAATGGCATGGATTTAAGTTGGTCACTCAAGGTAATCAATGTGGCAACTAAAAAAACAACGATAAAAAACACATAAAGAATCAGCCAGATTGACTGTGAATGGAAAAAATTGCTGGCAATAATAAAAAATGCACTGTAAATAATAATGTAGCAATCCCGGATATTTTTTGTTTCAAACAGTTTAAGAATGGTCATTAACGTTACCAACGCAATGCCTGGTTGTTGTCCAAATATATGCCCATAGGAATACAAAGCAGTGAGGAAGCAAATTATTATTAGTAATATCTGAATTAATTTTCCAGGGTTTTCTCTGTGATTTTTGATTAGAAAAAACTGCCACAGGCTTAAGGCTACGATAAGCAAAGTGATGGCTAATGGCATGTTGCTATACAATGGTAAAGCAGACAGGTGTATTTCGGTTAATAATAAAAAGAGAATGTTGCTGTCCGGCTTATCTGCGGCAATTTTCACTTTTAGAGCGGGTATAATTAGTACAGGGCTAACGCGGTTAAACAGAAATGAAAGTGTTTGTTGCCACTGTCCGGTTGAATTTGTTTTTGTGGTAGTTTGATGCCGTAACATTGCTGATGATTTTTTGCGTGAATAATTAAAGCGGTCATAATGGCCAGCCGCTGTTCGCTATCGCGAACTGGAATATCATTCCAGTTGATCCAGTGTGTCACTGGTTTTGCGCCAATAAATTCTTTGCTGAACAGTTCATCATTTTTTGCCGCTGCTTTCCACGATATACGAGCGATGTTATCACCCTGGTGATATTTTCTGAGGTGGCTAAAATTTTCCACTCCGTTACCAGATGAATCCGTATCGCCACTATTGCTGTGGTCAAAAACAGGTAGTCTGGCTTTGTTATCCGGTGCAGGGTAGACGATGCATGACATCGACAGGTCTAGCCACGTCCATGCGATAAACAGCCCGGATGGAAACTCTGTATATAGCCGAAATCGTCCGGCATTTAATACACCACGTTTATTGCTTGCCACCTTGAAATAAATCATCTGCTTACTGTTTGCGGCGCAGTCAACAATATCATGTTGCACGCCATGCTGGCTTATAGCAATTGAATGGCGCTGTATTAACTGGTGGTTAAGAATTTGTACACTGAACGTGGCTATTTCGCCTGAAAATACCGGCAGACTATCACTGCTTTTTAATTCCAGCCAGGCGATGTTACGCCAGGTTGATAATAATAAAACACCACCAATACCTGTTAGCAAGAAAGTTAAGACAAATCCCAGATTTTTTTCATAATTGATTGAGCCTATTAATAAGGTTAGCAGTAACAAAGAAAAGATTAACCCGGCTTTTGTCGGTATGATGTAAACGCGGTCGCGTGTTAATGTTACCGCACCATCAAACGGGCCGCTGCGTTTTGAAATGAATTTAAAAACCGGCCGACGACTAAAGTCTGGCCATAAAGTATGCCTGCGAAAAAGACGGCTCACTCTTGTAAGTGTAAACATTAGGTAACACTGACTGATTCAATAATATGTTGTGCTGCTGTTTTTAGTTGTTTTGGTGGAAAAGTTGCTCCTGCATTTTCCACATTACCTGCGTCCATGCCGGTCGGTGGAAAAATTGCTCCTGCATTTTCCACACTTCCTACATCCATGTAGGTCGAATGTACGTCTAAATGAATCGGCAGGCGGTGATTGACCACCGCCGGCAGTATGGTCTGCACATGCTCGGGTAACACATGTTTTTCACCATC
>JAFLJY010000191.1 GCA_022712755.1 Gammaproteobacteria bacterium | reverse complement strand
ACCATCGCTTGCGGTTGTAAATGGTGGATGCGCTTTGCTTATCCACCCTACGATACTATTATTGTTTTTTCTTTTTTCGCGTCTTTTGCGTTGACGTGCATGGATGCACTAATGTCGCGGGCGCATGGAGCGCAGGAGCTACCTTCGCGGACTATTGCTTTTGATTTTGAATGCCCGCTAATGACCGAACTCAGTCATTAGCACGACAAGCAAATCTGACATGTTTTGTCAGATTAAGTTTGAGCCACTACAAATAATCCCATGCAATCAGTCATTTTCTTTTCAATAGATGCAACTTAATCCAGGCAAACGAGTTTTCTAAATATAATGCTCTTCGAATTACTCGAACTAAGCCCTCTGCAAATTGTTTTATCCATCAGCATTATTTTTATTGCCTATACCGTTAAAGGTTTATCGGGTTTCGGTTGCGGTCTGATCGCTATTCCATTGCTGGCATTTATGTTTCCACTGACTTTTATTGTGCCAGTACTGGGTTTGTTGAGTTATGGTGGCACTGTTATGCAAAGCTTTCATTTGTGTAAACAGGTGGCATGGCGAGACATGTTGCCATTAATTCCTTTCTCTTTACTGGGCATTATTATTGCTATCTGGTTATTGGTAAATGTGGATGCTGATAGCCTGGTGCTGGTGCTTGGTGTGTTTGTATTGTTGTATTCCACATATTCACTGTTGCCATTACCTATGTATTCAGGTGGTAGACAATGGGCGATTGCAGCTGGCTTCGGCGGCGGCATGGTAGGTGCTTTATTTGGTACCGGTGGGCCGTTTTATGTGGTGTATTTAAAAATGCGTCAGCTTAACAAAAGTCAGTTTCGTGCAACCATTGCGATGATTTTTCTGGTGGATGGTGGCGCACGTATGGCGGGTTATGCGCTAAATGGTTTGTTTACTTCGCAAGTTTTGTGGTTGGTACTAACATTATTTCCGGTGTTGTTTGCCGGCATGTTTGTCGGCCATCATCTGCACTTTAAAATTAATCAGCAACGTTTTAGCCAGGTAATTAGTTTGTTGTTGATGGTGAGTGGGGCGTTGTTAATTTTTAAGTCAGTGGCTTAAGGGCATCTCTATTAATTCCATCCTTTGGTTCGCCTGCCTGCTGCAGGCAGGTAAACGCCACATCCGTGTGGCACTGCTCATGAATATGAATCTTGAGTTCAAAATATGCCATATTTTCGTTGTAAATTTTCGCAATAGCTCACTCACGTGCACATGTTTATACAGTTATGCGCCTTAATCTGACATATTTTGATTCTCAATCTTCACATCCAGAGAAGTGGTGCATGGATGCACCGTTAACCTGCCTGCAGCAGGCAGGCGCACCAAAGGATGGAATTAATAGAGATGCCCTTAACAAAAGCCCAGGTAGAGAATATGTACTTTACTTGTCATTAGAAACAATTGCTTTCAGAGTTATCAGTGGTCTTCTTCGTTTTTAGACTGATTTTTCCATTTCTCGTAACAGTCGAGACCGCAAAAATGAATAACGTATTCCGTTGCTTCCTCACTTTTTGCTTCAGAGACGGGTATTTCTGTAAAGCAAACATCACATGATACAAGATCGTCTGCTTCGGATGGTATGTTTGAGTTCATTTTAAAACCCCCATTACATTACGCCTGTGTGTAATGTTATACCACTAAAATAGAAACAGGGGGTATATCTCCGATTCTCCATTTAATGTACAGTTGTTGTGGTTTCAGATCATGTTCTATTTTGTTGACTCTATGCCCTTTCAAGAACAATATACTGGTGTGCATTTTATGTCTATACATTAGAAAACTAATCTATAATGCTGACGTGACTTCTTCTACTTATCGGTGGAATTATGAATAATTTAAAATCCATGCTGCGAAACCAATTACATGGCACTAACTGGCTGTTTACAGGTTTGTTGCTAGTTCTACTACAACTAGCTCAACTTGAGTTAGTACATGCAGGTAATCAGCTCGAAACAACACAAGTAAGGCAAGAGTTGCTAACGCGTGAATTTCGTTTAGATGGCGAAGTTGAAGCCATTCATAAAACCACCGTATCTGCTCAGACTAGCGGCATTATCCAGAAAATACTGGTTGATGTTGATGACTATGTAGAAAAGGGCAGCATTATTGTTCACCTTAAAGACCTGTCGCAACAGGCGAATCTGAAAAAAGCACTGGCAGGTGAAAAAGAAGCCAACTCACATTTATCGAAAGCTGAAGATGAATATCAACGTGTTAAAGACATCTACGCCAAAAAAGTTGTTGCTAAAGCAAAAATGGACGATGCAACCCATGCGCTTTCTGCAGCAAATGCACGTCTGGAATCAGCGCGGGCTAATCTTGAACAAGCACGCGAGCAATTGTCTTATACCCGGGTAAAAGCGCCTTACAGTGGTATCGTTACGCAAAGGCATGTTGAAGAAGGTGAAGCCGTTCAGATGGGTGTAAAGCTGGTGACAGGAGTTTCGCTGGATAAACTCAGAGTCAATGTGAATGTGCCGCAGAGTCTTATCAATAAAATTCGTGTGTATGGCAAAGCGTATATTTATACCGATGCGGCAATTGGTGGTGGCCAGGTTCAGATTCAGGTAGAAAAAATTATCATTTTCCCTATTGCAGACCGTGCTTCCAATACCTTTAAAGTCAGGCTGGATTTGCCACCGGGAATCAAAGGTTTGTTTCCGGGTATGTTCGTAAAAGCATCACTGGTTACAGGCGAAAAGCAGGTGCTAATGGTAGAACAGCAAGCCATCGTGCAACGTTCTGAACTAACCGCGGCTTATGTGGTAGCTGAAGATGGTTCGATTCAATTCAGGCATGTGCGAATGGGAAACATTAATGGACTTTTACAGGTTGTTTTGTCCGGCCTGGACGAGGGAGAAAAAGTCGCGTTGGATCCGATTAAGGCAGGTATACTATTAATGCGGCAACGCCGGACGGTGCCAGCCAATGACTAAGCTGGGCATTTCGGGCGGCATAGCTAAACATTTTTTAACCACGCAAATCACACCACTGCTTGCCCTGGTTGGTGTTTTGCTGGGTGTGTTTGCGATTTTGATTACCCCAAGAGAAGAAGATCCGCAAATCAATGTCACCTTCGCTAATGTATTTATCGCTTTTCCCGGTGCCTCTGCCGCTGAAGTGGAAAGTCTGGTGGCGACCCCCGCAGAGCAGGTGATTTCAGAAATCAGTGGTATTGAACACGTTTTTTCTACCTCAACACCGGGCATGGCGGTACTTACGGTGCAGTTTCTGGTAGGAGAAAATCGCACCGATGCCATCGTTCGACTGTACAACAAATTGTATTCAAATCAGGACTGGTTACCCGCTAACCTCGGTGTTGGTCAGCCTATTATCAAACCCAAAGGCATTGATGATGTTCCCATAATCAGTGCTACTCTGTGGTCGAAAAATAAAGATGTGGGGGCATTAGAATTAAGCAAGGTTGCGCATGCGCTGGAAACAGAACTCAAGCGCATTGATGGTACACGAGACATATACACCATTGGCAGCCCGACAAGAGTTGTACACGTGGTACTGGATCCACAGGCAATGTCGGGTTATAACATTGATATTACTGGCCTGAGCAATGCCTTACGTGCGGCAAACCATGTGCATACGGGTTTGACTGTAACCGCAGATAACCGAGAGATTTTATTGCAGGCTGGCAGCTTTTTAACAACGGCTGAAGAAATCTCTCAGCTGATTGTTGGTGTGTTTGATGGCAAGGCAGTGTATTTGCAGGATGTTGCCAGTATAAAATTCGGTGTCGATTCGCCATCGCAATATGTTTCTATTGCCAAAGGTAAGGGTAGTCAGACGCAACAAAATAATATCGATACCGTCGTATTAAATAACCCACAGGCCGCAGTAACATTAGCCATTGCCAAAAAGCCGGGCAGCAATGCGGTTGATATTGCCAACCAGGTGATTCAGCGTCTGGATGACTTAAAAGGTGTTTTTATTCCGGACAACGTTGAAGTCACCATTACGCGAAATTATGGCATTTCAGCACAGGCCAAATCTGAAGCGTTGATGCAGAAATTAATTTTTGTCACCCTGTCGGTGATATTGCTTGTGGTATGGGCGCTAGGCTGGCGTGAAGGCATTATTGTCGGCGCCGCAGTCGCCGTGACTTTATTAGTTACCCTGTTCGCCTCCTGGGCTTATGGCTTTACGCTGAACCGGGTTTCTTTATTTGCACTGATTTTCTCCATTGGTATTCTGGTCGATGATGCAATTGTGGTGGTGGAAAATATCCACCGACACATGGCACTGGGCAAGCAGAAGCTGGTGGATTTAATTCCGGTTGCAGTCGATGAAGTCGGTAGTCCGACGATACTGGCGACCTTTACCGTTATTGCCGCATTATTGCCAATGGCCTTTGTCTCCGGCTTAATGGGCCCATACATGAGCCCCATACCCATTAATGCCAGCATGGGGATGCTGGCATCACTGGTTATTGCCTTCGTTTTTACCCCCTGGCTCAGTAATATCATGCTGCGCAATGTTCGCCACCATGCCCCTGTAGTGGTAGAAAATCAATCGCCGCAAAAAACAAAAACGGAACGACTTTTTAATCGGATAATGAGTCCTTTTCTCGATGAAGAAAAAGGCAGGCGTAATCGTTGGTTATTACTGGCTTCGATAATTACGCTGATTCTGGCTTCCATTTCACTGGTTGTGGTGCAGGCGGTGGTGCTAAAAATGTTGCCATCAGACAATAAAACAGAGTTTCAGATCGTGCTGGATATGCCGGAAGGAACAAGCCTTGAACAAACCAGTCGTGTATTACATGAGATGGGTTTATACATTGGCAATCTTGAGGAAGTGACCGATTACCAGGTTTATGCAGGCACTGCCGCGCCCATCAGTTTTAATGGGCTGGTTCGGCAGTATTATTTGCGAGAAGGAGCCAACCTTGGCGATATACAGGTCAACCTGGTCGGTAAAGACCTGCGCCAGCGTAAGAGCCATGAGATTGCCATGGCAGTACGCGAACCATTACAAAATATTGCCAGAGAATACAATGGTAATGCAAAGATTGTAGAGATACCGCCGGGGCCACCGGTTATGTCACCCATTGTTTCTGAAGTGTACGGGCTGGACTATGAGGGGCAAATACAACAGGCAAAACAATTACGCGGCGTACTTGAAGCCACAAACAATATAGTCGATATTGATGATAGTGTGGGTTATCCGGCTGAAAAGCTGACCATCGTCATCGACAGGCAACGTGCAGCAATACTTGGGGTATCGCAGCAGGTTATCGGCGCGGCACTGGCAACGGTTTTAAACGGCTGGGATGTGACCTATCTGCATGGTGCAAACCTTAAATATGCCGTGCCCGTTCGACTCGAATATGCTGAGGCAGACAAGGCAGATCTTCAACAGGTACTGGCGCTGCAGGTGCGTTCGGTGAACGGCAAGCTGGTACCATTAACCGAACTGGTTACTATCCAGCAGGGCAAGCGTGAACAACACATTTACCATAAAAACCTGTTGCCCGTGGTCTATGTTACTGCCGATATGGCCGGTGATGTGGACAGCCCGCTTTATGGTATGTTTAACATTGCAGCTACATTAAATGAACAGGACTGGATCAAACAATGGTATACAACACAGCCTGAAAACCCTTATGAATACAGCCTGAAATGGGATGGTGAATGGCAGGTAACCTATGAAACATTCCGTGATATGGGTGCTGCCTATGCAGTTGGTCTACTGTTGATTTACCTGCTGGTTGTCGCGCAATTCCACTCTTATAAAGTACCACTGGTTATTATGGCACCGATACCATTGACCATTATCGGTATCTTGCCTGGTCATGCAATGCTTGGTGCACAGTTTACCGCAACCTCAATGATCGGCATGATCGCACTTGCTGGCATCATTGTGCGTAATTCTATTTTGTTAGTGGACTTTATTAATCAGCAGGTACAGGAAGGCATGGCGTTCAAGGAGGCAGTCATCAATTCCGCTTCGGTGCGTGCAAAGCCTATTGTATTAACCGGTCTTGCAGCAATGGTTGGTGGCTTTTTTATTATTGATGACCCGATATTTTCTGGTCTGGCAATCTCTTTAATCTTCGGTTTGCTGGTTTCCACTATTTTGACATTGCTGGTTATCCCTGTGGTTTATTACGCGGTAATGCATAAAAACCTGAATTTTTTGCAGCGTTAACAGGTCTTTGTACCCCCTTTTTTAGTCTTTGAAATTACTTAGAAAAAACATGAAGCTTGCAGTAATACTACGCAGATAATGGTTAACTCT
The DNA here is from genome assembly GCA_022712755.1 of Gammaproteobacteria bacterium. Taxonomy (GTDB): domain Bacteria; phylum Pseudomonadota; class Gammaproteobacteria; order SZUA-229; family SZUA-229. The sequence continues at coordinate 681 of JAFLJY010000191.1, read as the reverse complement.
GAGATGAATGGCACTTACTTAAGGTGTTTCAGGTTATTATTTTACTAACCACCCTGGCATGAGTGTGTTTTGTAATGTAGGTTGGCGCTGAGGCACGAAGCCCAACAGGCGGCTGATTCTGGCTTCATTGTTGGGCTTCGTGCCTCAGCGCCAACCTACGAAGAACCTGCTTTTGTGATTATCTTTTGCTTAAGGGCATCTCTATTAATTCCGTCCTTTGGTTCGTAAGCAACACATCCATGTGTTACTACTCGTGAATACACATCTTGAGTCCAAAATAAGCCAGCTCTGTGTTGCAAATCTTCGCAATAGCTCACTCACGTGCACATGTTTATACAATCTTGCGCCTTGATCTGACATATTTTGAATCTCAATCTGTATATCCAGAATTAATAGAGGTGCCCTTAAGTAAGTGCCATTCAGCTCTGAGATAGCAATTTTTTTCTCGCCAATAATCTGTCTTTTATCCCATAATTCATCCATAGCCGCTCACATTTTCGGTGACAATATTTTGCCACTGTAAATAAATCATCTATAAGTCTTTGTTATTATTGCATTGTTTTGTTTGGCACAGTTGTTGCTTATATGTTTGTAAGTAAATATAACAGAGGCAAGTACTATGGCTGAAGCAAACATAAGATTATGTAATGCGATGCTGGAACAGGGGCAGGAGCAACAGGA
>JAFLJY010000244.1 GCA_022712755.1 Gammaproteobacteria bacterium | reverse complement strand
TCCACAGATAAACGCAGATGAACACAGATATTTTTTAGCTCTCGCCTACGGCGAGGCTAACAATAAACGCTTTTATCTGTGTTCATCTGCGTTTATCTGTGGATAAAAAATCTTGTTCTTTTAATGTCTGCTATGTGTCGATATCAGTCACTGCAAACGAACACCCTGGTTAGCTTTTATTACCATACAAATCACGATACAAACCTTCTTTGTTAATCAGTTGCTGATGATTACCTTCGTCAATAATTTTACCTGCATCAAATACCAGTACACGGTCAGCCTGCCTCACCGCACTTAAACGGTGTGCAATTATCAGGGTTGTCCGGTTTTGCAAAAACGCATGCATGGCTTGATGCAGCAATGCTTCTGTTTCAGTATCAAGCGATGATGTCGCCTCGTCTAAAATTACAACTTTAGGATCGGCTAGTATCATTCGAGCAATCGCCAGACGCTGTCGTTGACCGCCAGATAATCGTATACCACTACGGCCAATAATACTATTTAGCTGCTGTGGCATTTGCTCAACGATTTCACGTAACTGTGCAATTTCCAGTGCCTGCCAGATAAGTGCATCGCTGACATCACGCCCCAGACACAGGTTTTCTCTAACCGTATCATTAAACATCGCTGGTTGCTGTAACACGGTGGCAACGTTTTCTCTAACCACATCCAGGCCGATTTCTTTTAAATTAACGTCATCAAAATACAGCTCACCCGAATCTGCCGGGTACAAACCAAGTATGATTTGTACCAGTGTTGATTTGCCACCACCGCTGGCCCCCACCAGAGCCACTTTCTCACCTTCGGCAATTGACAAACTGACACCGTCAAGCACCGGCAACCCTTCTCCATAAGAAAAACAAACATTTTTTACACTTAATCCCACGGTATGCTTGTCTTTAAACGGGTTTTTAATGTGCGGGTATTGCGGCTCAGATTTCATTGCCTGTAATTTATTGATTCGTTCAATGGCAGCATTAGCGCTGTAATAACTGTACTGAATGCTTAATATTTCCTGCACCGGCCCCATCATAAACCAGAGATAAGCATAAACCGCAAACATCTCGCCAATGCTCAAACCGCTAAATAAAACCACCACCATGCTAAGGCCACGAAAAACTTCAAAGCCCATGAGAAATATAAAAAAAGACAGTCGGTTGGCGGCATCACTCTTCCAGCCAAAGGCAATCATATTTTTTTTCAGTTGTTCAGCGCGTGCAGTCACTCGCTGCAGATAATGCCCTTCTCTATTACTGGCACGAATTTGTTGAATGCCATCCAGGGTTTCGATTAACGCCTGCTGAAATAATTCAAAGGAAATGTTTTCGTTTGCTTTTAATTTTTTTACTTTTTTCCCCATCACCATGGTGAAATAAATCACCACCGGGTTCATTAATAAAATAAACAGGGCAAGTTGCCAGTGCATCCACAACAACACGATAGCGACGCCGATGACGGTTAATACCGCCACAATAAATTTACTCAAGGTAGCACCGATGAAGTCATCTATCGCGGTCACATCGGTGACCAGATGCGAGGCAATCGAACCCGAACCCACGGCTTCATATTCTGCCATTGACACTTTTTGCAAATGCTGTAACAAACCCAGACGAATTCGATAAGTCACATCTTTTGCTACGCGGGTAAATTCACGCACCTGCAATACCACCAGCAACAGAGCTACCAGCCTCATCAACATTGACAGCAACATAACAATGACGATGATACTGACAGGCATCAGCCAGTCTTGTGGGAAAACCAGGGTTAATGTTTCAATAATTTTCCCGGGTTTGCCGAGCAATACTTCATCAACCAGCAGAGGCATTAAAAGCGGCACAGGCACACTGACTGCCGCTGCAAACAAGGCAATAATATTCGCTATAATTAATGATTTTTTATGCTGTTTGACGATGGCAAATATACTTGTCCACGAGTATGCTGGTAATGCCTCGGCATGATGTGTGTTATTTATACTATTTGACTGACTCATAAACAGGCTTATTCTACGAAATTTTTTCAGGACATTAAGAGGTTTTATAGCTTGCCAGATCTAAATGTAATCGAAGCCGTCCTGTATATTATAACCGGTGCCTTTGCCGGCTTTTCGGCGGGTTTATTAGGCATCGGCGGCGGTTTAATTATTGTTCCGGTCTTATATCTCATCTTTACTACGCAGGCTTATGAAGCGCAGCATTTAATGCATATGGCGCTGGCAACCTCGCTGGCGACCATTATTGTCACCTCCATATCATCAACACTGGCACACCATAAAAAACATGCGGTAAAATGGCGAGTTGTCTTGTTACTGACACCCGGTTTGTGCCTGGGAGCATGGTTTGGTGCCAGTGCGGCAACAGAACTCAACACAACAACGCTTAAACCCCTTTTTGGACTGTTTGAACTATTTGTTGCCGCTTTAATGTTTAGTCAGTACCAGAGCAAACAACGTGACCTTACCGTTAAACCAGTCAATGCCCTGCTGGGTGGCAATATTATTGGAGGTATTTCAGCCATTGTTGGTATCGGCGGTGGCACACTCACGGTACCTTTTTTGAACTGGCATAATATCAATATAAAAAATGCCGTTGCAACATCAGCTGCCTGCGGTTTACCCATTGCCGTTGTTGCTACCGCCGCCTATATAAGCAAAGGCAGCATTTCAACTGATTTATCCCTTACTGAAAATAATGTGCTGGGTTATGTTCAACTTAATGCTTTTTTGTTTATTGCTATAAGTAGCTTTATCTTCGCGCCTGCAGGCGCGAAGCTGGCACACATCATTCCTGCGCCTGTTCTTAAAAAAGTATTTGCGTTCTTTTTATTGTTACTTGGCTTAAAAATGCTACTGACATAAGCTGACACGATTGTAAAATCGTGAGAAAAAACCTGCCCACCCTGGCACTTTCTACCCTGGCGCATTATTCCTCTATAACACCCAGCATGGCATCTTTCAAACCTTCATCGGCAGGCTCTTCACCCAACCAGACATCCAGCAAGGCAACATAAAAATCAGCACCTTCGATGATGCCTTTTGCTTCTCCATTAATGATCATCTGTGTTCCTGTAGCGGGAATATAATCAAGTAATACAACATCACCTTCTTTCAAGTCTGGAAAATAACTAATAAATGTTTTTAAACGGGACTGTAATTTTCCCAGTTGCTCAGCACTATTATTTTCTTCAAACCCTTCATTCCAGGCATCAGCCATTTTTTTATGACTGACTTCGTCATAAACCATATGCATGACTATACGTTTTGGTCCTGTTAATGCCTGCACCGCATCACGTGAATTAACTTTGGATTCTGTATACAACGCACCCACATAAATATCAAAAATAAATTTTGTGCGATAGCCCATGCCATTTAACTGCAGCGCCACATCGGTTCCCTTTAGTGTCACACTATCAGGCAAAGTAACGTTATCTAGCTGGCGTGCATTAACCGAAGTCGTGAACACGACAGCAAGTAGCATCATTAATGAAGCCAGATAACGAATCTGTGCTTTTGTTTTTTTTAGTGACATAACAATCTCCCGTGAACTCAAGAATATTTAAAACTGCGGGTTAGTGAATTACTAGAGGTACCCTATACCTTTCGTACTCAATAATACACCTTTTGGTAACAGCTAAACTGATGCACCTGGTTTAAAAGCCAAATCCAGCTGCTTCGCCGCCCTCACCTCGTCAAGCCGTTTCACCGGCAAAGTTTGTGGCGCGGCATGTAATAATTCAGGATTCGTTTCTGCTTCGTGTTTTATTTGTTCCAGCGCATCCATGAAACCATCCAGCGCTTCTTTGGCTTCAGATTCTGTGGGTTCAATTAACAAACACTCGGGCACTAATAAGGGGAAATAGGTGGTCGGGGCATGGTAACCCAGGTCCAGCAATCGTTTAGCGAAATCCATCGCTGACACATGAAAATCCCGTGCTTCATTTTTCAGAGTAATAATAAATTCGTGGCTGGCGCGTCGCTGGTCTATGGCAAGGGTAAAACCACGACGTTTTGCTTCTGCCATCATGTAGTTTGCGTTTAAGGTGGCAAATTCTGCGACGCGAACCATGCCTTCACGACCCAGAAAGCGCATGTAAATAAAAGCTCGTAATAACACACCGGGATTGCCCATAAAGGCGGACAGGCGGCCAATGCTTTGCGGGCAGTCTTTTGCCGTTAAATAATGGTAGCTTTCATTTTCCAAACCCTCTTCCCGGGTCACCTCTTTAGCCACAGTGGGCAGTGGCAAAAAAGGAATCAAACGCTCAGCAACACCGACTGCGCCGGAACCTGGTCCGCCACCGCCATGTGGCGTTGAAAAAGTTTTATGTAAGTTTGAGTGGATAACATCAAAACCCATATCACCGGGGCGAATTTTTCCTAAAATGGCGTTGAGGTTGGCACCATCGTAATACAGCAAACCACCGGCTTCATGGATCACTTTCGCTATGGCTTCAATATTGCGCTCAAATACGCCCAGGGTTGATGGGTTAGTCAGCATCAGCCCTGCGGTTTGCGGGCCAACCGCCTGTTTCAGTGTTTCGATATCAACATCGCCATTATCCAGTGTTGGAATCTCACGCACGGTAAAACCACACATTACTGCGGTGGCAGGATTGGTGCCGTGCGCGGCATCGGGAATCAACATTTCTTTGCGATCAAAATCGCCACGTGAATTATGATAAGCCCCAATCATTGCCACACCGGCAAATTCGCCCTGCGCCCCTGCCATCGGTGCTAGCGAAAACGCAGCCATGCCGGTAGCTTCACATAACATCGACTGCAAATCGTACATACAGGCAAGAAAACCCTGATTCTGCTGATCCGGCGTTAATGGGTGTGCGTTTAAAAAACCCGGCAACATTGCCAGCGTATTACAGGCACGCGGGTTGTACTTCATGGTACATGAACCCAGCGGATAAAATTCGGTATCGATGGAAAAATTCTTTCGAGATAAACGGGTGTAATGCCGAACTGCCTGCAACTCGGAAACTTCTGGCAGTGCCGCACTGTTTTTGCGCAGTAAATTTTTTGGGATATCAGTAACCGAGGCTTTTTCAACTGGCGACTGAGGCGCGCCATTACGGCCTTTAGACGAATGCTCGAAAATTAACATTATGCTGTCTCCGACAAGGCTGCTGTTTGTGTGCTATTAAGCGAACACAGCACTTCCTGCAAGGCTTTTGCGTAAGCATTTATATCCTCTTCACTGCGCATTTCTGTGGTGCAAACCAATAAGGCATGACCCAGCTCAGGATAATGCAAAGACAGATCATAGCCACCAATAATGCCTTTTTTCATGAGCGCCGCCAGTATATCAGCCACGCAGTTATCTTCTGCCAAATCATCAAACTGCAATACGGTTTCGTGAAAATGGGTTGCTGAAAAAACTTTTTCCATACCATCAATGGCGGTTAATTGAGCAACCAGTTTATTGTTATTGGCAAAACAGGCTGCAGCGGTATTTTCCAGCCCTTTTGCGCCCATAATGGCCATATGAATGGTTGATGCTGTCACCACCAGGCCCTGGTTGGTGCAAATATTTGAGGTCGCTTTAGACCGGCGAATGTGTTGTTCACGCGCCTGTAGGGTGAGAACAAAACCTTCTTTGCCATCTAAATCTTTGGTGCGCCCGACGATGCGTCCAGGCATTTGCCTGACCAGTGCCTGCTTGCAGCAAAGCAAACCATAATAGGGGCCACCCGCTGACATCGGTGCGCCTAAAGGCTGCCCGTCACCACAGGCGATATCGGCACCATTATTATTGTTATCTACATGGGCATTGCCACCCCACTCACCTGGCGGTTTTAATACTGCCATGGTCAACGGATTTATCACCGCAATGAGCAAAATGTTATTTTCATGCGCCCAGTCGGTTATTTCATCTACCGCTTCAAGACAACCAAAAAAGTTAGGTTGCTGCAATACCAGCGCGGTTATGTCACCGCCTTGCTTATCCTGCTGCTGTTTAATCTGATCTAGCGTCACTGTGCCCGTTGTTTGGTCATAAGGCACTTCAACTAATTCAATTTGTTGGCCTTTAACAATGGTGTATGCAGTCTGGCGATAAACTGGATTAACCGTTGTTGGTAGTAAAATTTTTCGTGACTTTGATTTGCGGTTAGCGCGCACTGCCATCAAAATCGCTTCAGCTAATGATGACGCACCGTCATACATCGAGGCATTGGACACATCCATTGCGGTTAACGCGGTCATCATGCTCTGGTATTCATAAGTTAACTGCAACGTGCCCTGTGACGCTTCCGCCTGATACGGGGTATAGGCGCTGTAAAATTCACCACGGGTGGTGATTTCCCAAACCGCTGCGGGAATATGATGCTGGTAGGCACCCGCGCCAAGAAAACATACTGCTTTGGTATTTTGTTCGGCACGTTGCTGCATTAAACGGGAAATTTCCATTTCTGTCATGCCTGGCGGAATAGCCTGCATAACAGCCGCACGTAGATGTGCTGGAATTTCATCAAATAAATCTTCAATAGAATCCGCGCCGATGATGGCTAACATCTGCGTGATTTCCTGATCGGTATGGGGGATAAAGGGCATGTTAAAGACTGGTTTTAAGTTGTAGGTTTTAAGTTTTAAGTTTTAAGTTTTAAGTTGTAGGTTGTAGGTTGTTTCATAAAAAGCACTACTGCTCTTAAAACCATGTATCAGTGTTGGTTTTTAACTTAAAACCTACAACTTACTACTTACAACTTTTCAAGCTTTTTCTATTCTTCAATTTCTGCCAAATAAGCATCAGCATCCATCAACTCATCCAGCTCATTAGCCGATGGTTTAACTTTAAATAACCAGCCATTATCATAGGGTGAGCTGTTGATCATTTCCGGTTCATCCACCAGACTTTCATTCACTTCAACAACTTCGCCACTGATTGGCATATACACATCGGAGGCTGCTTTTACAGATTCAACCACGCAACATTCATCTCCGGCAACAAATTCAGTCCCTGGTTCTGGCAGCTCAACAAAAACCAGATCACCTAATAATGCCTGCGCATGATCGCTAATGCCGATAGTAATCAGACCGTCATCTCCAACACGTAACCATTCGTGTGATTCGGTATATTTTAATTCAGAAGGCACTTCACTCATTTCTTTCTCCTGGTACTTTATGCATTGTGATAATTATGTTCTTAAAACACTTTACACTACGAAGCTCGTAGGCTGGGGTGAGGGTCGAACCCCAAATATAAACATCGGTGGTACTTGTTGGGGTTCGACCCTCACCCCAACCTACCTGTTGAGGCGCGTATTATACCCTCAGTTTTTATAAATTTAATATAGGTGCTTTACTGCTTACTAAAGTGCCTGGCCATCACGTACAAAAACCGGTTTCACTACAGCGGCATTCAATAATTTGCCACGGATTTCGACTTTACAGGTTTTGCCTATATCAATCGGCACGCGAGCCAGGGCAATGGATTTTTGCAGGCTGGGTGAAAAAGAACCGCTGGTAATTTCACCTTCGCCCACCCTTTCACCTTCTGCATTTTCTAAAATGACTTTCTGGTGTCCACGTAATACACCACGGTCTTCCAGTACCAGTCCAACCAGCTTCTGCTGCACACCTTCTGCTTTTTCTGATTCTAGCGCACTGCGGCCAATAAAATCTCTGCCCTGCGGCTGCCATGCAATAGTCCAGCTCAGACCGGATATTAATGGTGAGGTTTGTTCCGTCATATCACTGCCGTATAAGTTCATGCCCGCTTCAAGGCGTAAAGTATCACGCGCACCTAGTCCACAGGGTTTAATGCCAGCACCTGCCAGCTTATCCCATAGTGCGACGGCTTCTGATTCCGGTAGCATAATCTCAAAACCATCTTCGCCAGTATAACCGGTGCGACCGACAAACCAGTCACCACAATCTGCACCAAAAAACCGTTTTAACGGTGAGGCAGCTTCGACCACATCAAGCGGTAAAACCTCAAATGCTTTGGCTCGCGCATTTGGCCCTTGCACGGCAATCATTGCCAGATCATCACATTCTTTTACGCTAACCTTAAATGCAGCGGCCTGTTTATTAATCCAGGCCAGATCTTTTTCGCGGGTACCGGCATTAATGACTATGCGATACCAATCATCTGACAGGTAATACACAATTAAATCATCAATCACGCCACCGTTTTCGTTAAGCATGCAGCTATATAACGCCTTGCCGCTGTCTTTTAGCTTAGCCACGTCATTCGCCAGCAAATACTGTAAAAAGCCTTTGATGGTTGCCGATTCATTTTCGGCACGCAAATCAACAATGACCATATGCGAGACATCAAACATGCCTGCATCTTTTCGTACCTGGTGATGCTCGTCCATTTGCGAGCCGTAATTCACCGGCATTTGCCAACCGGCAAAATCGACTATTTTGCCTTTGTATTCAACGTGTTTATCAAAAAGAATGGTTTTGTTGCTCATAGTATTTTTGCTGCCGAAAGAAATTCGAGGTGATTTTACATGTTTTACTCTTTTAGAGTCCTGACAAAAAACAGGAGTAATAATGACGATTAAAACGACTGCTTTTGCATAATGATAGCATTGATGGCAATCGAGTCGTATGCTTTAACCCCGAAACGGTAACAGTCCTAAACACCCAATGCCTGTTTGATAACTCGGTATTTCAATGCAGGCAGATGATCCACAAGCGACAGGCCTGCATTGCGTATTTCAGACAATAAAGCATTGTTTTTGCCGAACAAATGTTTAAAACCGGTCATTGACATTTCCATTATCTGGTTGGCACCTTTGCGCTGTCGCTGATATTTTGACAGGGTATGCAGCGCCGCCCACTGTCGGTTGGCTTTTCGTGCTGCAACAATAACCTCCGCCAACGCAAAGGCGTCTGCAATGCCCAGATTGGCTCCCTGCCCTGCCAGCGGGTGGATATTGTGCGCGGCATCACCGATTAGTGCCAGACCCGATTTAACATATTCACTGGCATGACCGTGTGATAAAGGAAACAAAAATCGCTGGCTGACATCCGTTATTTCTCCCAGAACGAACTCACCCGCTTCTGCTAAAGCCAGTTTAAATGCTTCGTCATCAAGCGCCATGGTTTGTTGCGCAGCACTTTCATCCAGTGACCAGACTATCGAACTTTGACCATTATACAAAGGTAAAAAAGCCAGTGGCCCGCTTTTCATAAAGCACTGCCAGGCGGTATTTTGATGGCTTTCGCTGGTGGTTACATTGCACACCAGTGCCTGTTGTTGATAAAACTGTTTGTTACGCTCGATAGCGCCAGCGACGCTAACGCTGGACTTTACCCCGTCAGCACCGACCAGTAGCGTCGCCTGTATTTTTTTTCCAGAAGATAAGGCAATAATGCTGACAGCCCGGGCATTGACGGCTTGTTCACTCTCCACCAGCCTATAATCAATTTGAGCGATTTCCTGCGGACAGTGATAAGTGATGTTATTTGCCACCTTCACTTTTTCAAGTAACATCTGCTGCAAAACATTATTTTCTATAATGGCACCTAATTCCGATACGCCCAGTTCACCGCTGTCAAATTGAATTTGTCCGGCACCGGTTTGATCCCAGACAAACATTTTTTCATAGCGGCAAACTCGCTGCGCCAATGGCGAGTCCAGCACGCCGGTTTGATGAAAACGTTTTAGGGCGGATCGATTGATTGCAGAAACGCGACAACTGGTTTGATCATTAATGCTTGCTAACTCATATCGCTCAATAAT
>JAFLJY010000190.1 GCA_022712755.1 Gammaproteobacteria bacterium | reverse complement strand
GGGAAAACACCGATGCAAGCCATTGGCGCTGCTATGCGAAAATTAATTCAAATTGGTTTTGGCGTTATTAAACACCAAAGCGAATACCAACCACAAGTGGTTTAATAACACTTGCGATTGGTTTTGAGAGATGGTATCTACGTGTTCTTACTGGTCGACAAATACCATTTCCTTTCGTCAATTTATTTAAAAGTTACTATGAAATTATTTATTCACCTGTTCAGTAAAGCACCACCAAAAAATTTACCCTTTAAAAAAATAGTCTCTGTCACCTTATTATTCAGCTGCATCGTTTTTGCACAGCACTCTTTTGCACAAGCTAATCAGCAACACTTTACCCCTAAAGACTTCTCACACTGGTTAAATGCGGCTTACATTGCAGAGGCAATATACCAATCACCTGTAGATATTACAGATGCATTTGATAACAAGGGTTATAAGGTAATACTGCAACAACAAATAGAAGGCTACTCAGTCGGTTTTGTGTTGGCAACAAACCACGACAGCAAACAACATATTCTGGCGGTACGAGGCACATCCAATGTCGAAAACATAATCGTCAACGCTGCCTTTGTATTAGTGCCGGATAAACTTTCTGGCATCGACATACATCAGGGCTTTTTACTGTCTGCAAGAGATATTTACCAGCAGGTTCAGGGTAAGATTAATCCGCAGTATAAAATAAACACCATTGGACATAGCCTTGGCGGCGCTGCCGCGCTCATTTTAGCCATGATGCTGGATGCCCAGGGTTATGATGTAGGCGAAGTGGTTACATTTGGCCAGCCAAAAGTAACCAATATCAGCGGTAGCAGAAAATTCAGACATCTGGATATTAAACGACTGGTCACAGCTAAAGATATCGTGCCATTGGTACCGCCTGTTGACCCGATAGATTTAATGAAACTGAGCATTTTCTGGCATCAGGGCACTGAAATCGTGTTATTTGAAAATAATCAATACTCGGTACTAACGGGCGTGGACAGCATGATGCGTGCAACCGATTTTCTTAATGACATACCCGGAGCGCAACATTTACAGCATCATTTTATGACTACCTATATCAGGCACCTTCAAGCCAAACTAAAAATACCGGTAGAAGTTGAATATAAAAGTGATTTTAAATTTTCTGACTGGTTTGGTTCATCATCCATAACTTCTAAGTAACCACTTGTAACTCCTTGACTTTCCTCGTTCCCACGCTCCTGCGTGGTAACGCATACTGATGCTAACGGTGAGCATGGTATGCGTTCCCACGCAGGAGCGTGGGAACGAGGGTGGCTCTGTAAAAGTTACTTGTAGATGGGTGGGCGGCACGCTTTGAGGGGCTTCTCAATAAGTCTAATAAGCCGTAGCCACATCAGTAAAAAAATCACTGGCAGTCCGTTTGATACAAGGCTATGATAAGGCACATTACTAACGCCCATTTTAATTGCCCATTTGGAGTAAAAAAATTATGAAAGCTAAACATTTAACCTCTGCAATTGCCGCCGTTGCTGCAATTGCTTTAAGCGGAACAGTCGCATTCGCTTCACCGACAACAAATAGTGATAACGACAATTCTGAACATAAGTGGATGCCAAAACAGCCGGTTAGTACCTACTGGCAAGCACCTGACTTTAATTTTTCAGAACCTGAAAGAGCTGCACGCCCTGCTTATACACCAGCACAGCACATGCCGCCAATGCGAAACAATCCAAATCGACCACCCGTTGCATCACGTCCAACAAATCCTGATATGAGCCGATCTGGCATGAACCGACCTGATATGAGCCGACCCGGCATGAATCGACCCAATATGAGCCGGCCTGCTATGAATCAACCCGGTATGAGCAGACCTGGTATGAATCGGCACAACATGAATCAACAAAACATGAACTGCCCCAATATGAATTGCCCTAACATGAATCAACGGGGCATGAATCAACGAAACATGGGCCGTCCTGACATGAACATGATGCCACCTATGCAACGCTCAAATAGAGGGTATCCGCCACCACGTGGGCCCTATTATGGCCCAGACCGTGGTGCCTCAGCCTACAACATGCCAGGATACAACCCGAATCGTCAGTACCGCATGGGTGGCCACCCGGGTAACCGCCGGAATAACAATAAATTCTGGGGTAGAAGCGGCCCGAGCACATGGATGAACCCAAGCAAACGTAACTGGGAGAATAGCTGGGATGACATGATAAATTCACCAAGCCGTATGGGTACAATGCCTGGCGGCTGGACAGCACCAGAAGTAACCATGCCAAATCCAATCGATATGGGTGATCAGATGCAGGACAATCTCAAAGACCTGCCTGAGCAAATGAAAGATATGGATGTTGGTAATGATGTTACAGATTAAATAAAACATGCCAGCCATAAAAAAACCCTGCATTGCAGGGTTTTTTTATGGCCATAGCTTTAACAGCTAATTTTCTCAAGAGATAAATTTTTCCACAGAGCAATCTTAACCCACACAATTTATTATAAATCAAATATTTACATCGTATATCACAAGTAAATAATCATATAAATACAGATTATTAAATTTAGAAAATACCAAAAGAAACGCAAACTTTTGTAAAAATTTGTCTATTCTTTGTTGTCTTGAAGCACAATTTCAACAGGGTTACATAAGCTAATATAAATTAGCTTTATCTGTGCATTAAAATTTTTTTACAAGATACTTACAACTGGTATTCGTTAAATTTTGAAAAAATATTTATATTTTTATGATTAGACATTCATTAGCAAATAATACATTGTTAAAAAAACAGGTTGAGCCTCTTTTTAAAGCCACTTTGCCTGGTGGTTTAGCAAATATTTTTTCAGCATGTCTTATTTTCATTTTTCTCTATAACAGCCCACAAGAAAATCACGCAATCATTCTTAGCACAGCTATTACAGTTTTATCTATCTTTCGTATATTTATTTCAGAACATTATTTAAAAAACAATAACTATAAACTAACAACCTATATTTATTCCCATGTGTTTTTAACAGGCTTAATAGGTATAGCCTGGGGTGGTTTTGCTTATATACAACTAAACGTTGAGAGTGATTCATTAAGAAGCCTGGTCTTTCTAATTAATTTTGGCCTTATTGCGGGTAGTATTGCGACACTATCGAGCCTCTTACTCGCGTATCTGGCATACATGGTGCCGCAATCAATAGCTATCTTTTATGTTTTTTTAAACATGAATACTGAATACCACCTGTACATGGGGGCTGCTTTTGCTATTTATACAG
>JAFLJY010000189.1 GCA_022712755.1 Gammaproteobacteria bacterium | reverse complement strand
ACTTAATTCCTACTAATTTAGTCAAGTATAAAACCAAGTAATTTAGTCAGGTATTACTAAATGAGTAGTCAATGCCCGTAAGTCATTGATATTTAGACATTATGCAATTAGAGATGAAGCTGCTAATTAATTAGTTTCAATCTTTTCTGCATCCTCTCCATCGTTTTCAGCACTGGTTGAGATGGTGCATGAGCCCAGATCAGGTAAATTTGTGCCATCAATTTCGGCACCAAATTGTTTTAGTGCACCACACATGGTTTCCATTTTCTCGTCCATAACATGGATATGATCGAGCATTTTATTAATGGCAGTGGCCACTGGGTCAGGGGCATCGCGGGTGGCACCATAGGCATCAAAACCCAGTTTTTGTGCAACTGCATTACGTTTTTGTTGCGTTTCATCATGGCGATGGATGACGCGTCCGGGAACACCTACCACGGTGGAGTTGTTTTCAACATCTTTTGTCACTACCGCATTTGAGCCAATACGCACGCCTTCTTCAAGTGTGATGGGCCCTAACACTTTGGCACCGGCGCCCACCACTACATTGTTAAACAATGTGGGATGGCGCTTGCCTGCCTTCCAACTGGTGCCACCCAGGGTCACACCATGATATAAGGTACAGTCATCGCCTATTTCTGCAGTCTCACCAATGACTACGCCCATACCGTGATCAATAAAAAATCGCTGTCCGATAGTCGCACCAGGATGAATTTCAATGCCTGTTATCAAACGTGTAAAGTAGGAAAGCCAGCGCGCCAGCCATTTAAGCCCCATATTCCACAACCTATGGTTAAAGCGATGCATAAGTACCGCATGAAGACCTGGGTAACAGGTCATTACTTCCCAGGTATTTCTTGCCGCTGGATCGCGATCAAATACGCAGTTTATGTCTTCACGAATACTGATGATTGTTTCCTCACACTTAAATAATTATAAATTATAAATTATAAATTATGAATTGAGAATGATACGTTGCGCGACATCGGTGTTTAATAAAACGCTTACAACAAGCGACTCGGTTAGTTAAAAACCAAAAACGACCCAAAACTACCATAATTTATCATTCATAATTCATCATTCATAATTATCTGTACCTTATACCCAGAGAATTTACGGATATTCAGTACGCCACTATCAAGAATCAAATACTGACCTTTAATGCCTTTTAGCATACCTTCAATTTCCGCTTGTTTATCAAAGTTTAGCGACTTTATTTTTTCAGGATACGCTGTCACCGGGTAGTTGATTTCAACCACTTGCTCATCAACTGCCTGTATTGCAGCATCGCCCTGCTCACTTTTAATTTGAGCTCGCACAACAAGCGCTATTTCTTTTGAACATTTATCCAGCAACTCATCGCGTATGGCTTTCAAATCCAGCGGCGGCGCATCGGCTTTCAACATTTTTCGCCAGTCGGTGCGATCAGATACGTGCTGCTTTAAAGCGACTTCTAATAAACCTGATTGCAAACGCGTTGCCACCTGAAAAATGGGTAGCGCCTGAGTTGCGCCCTGGTCCATCCAGCGTGTGGGAATCTGTGTGCCGCGTGTAATGCCTACCTTGATACCTGATGAATTTGCCAGATAAACATAATGTGGAATAAAACAATGCGCCTCTCCCCACTCCGGTTGACGACAGGTACCTTCTGCATAATGACAGGTTTCGGGCTTCATAATACACAGATCACAGGAGGCAAGACGACGAAAACAGGGGTAACAATGCCCCTGCGCAAAACTTTTTTTGGTTTTGCGCCCACAGGCAACACAGTGAATTTCACCCTGATAGCTTAATTTTATTGTTTCACCAATATGCTGGTTCATCGCTAACAGCTCATCACCCATATTACCAACAATCGGAAGCTGGTACTGAACAGGCTGATTTTTTAACGAATCACCCAGCGTAGTTTTCATCTTTAATAGTTTTCCAATCATTTTTTATGGGCACCTCTAATAATTCTGTTTGAGCAGATTTGTGCTTGAGAAGTTCAAGAACAAGGCGAAGATCGCAACACACGTGAAACGTTTTTATATATTAATCGTAAGATTTTCAACGAAGTTATTGAATTTCTCAAGTGCGAAGATGCCAATCATGAATTTTTAGAGATGCCCTTATATTTAATTTGTTAATTTCGTATAAAGGCATCAATTCTATTCACTGCCTGCTCCAGCTTTTCCAGTGATTGCGTATAGGCAAAACGACAGTGTTTATTTGCTAAATGATGCCCAAAGTCTATGCCAGGCGTTAACGCAACCCCCTGCTCGCTTAACAAGCGTTTCACCCAGCTAAAACTATCATTAGTGAACTTTTCACAATTGGCATAAATGTAAAAAGCACCTTGTGGTTTCACTGCGATATCAAAACCCAGTTGTTCTAAAGCCGGCAATAAAAAGTCACGCCGCTGTTTAAATTCGTCTCTACGCGCATCCAGTTCAAGCTGTGTTTCGGCTTTTAATGCGGTGAGTGCAGCATATTGTGACATGGTTGCTGGTGCCAGGAAGATATTTTGCGCGATACGATCGATGGCATCAACATAAATTTCTGGCACTACCATCCAGCCCACTCGCCAGCCTGTCATACCAAAATATTTTGAAAAACTATTAATCACAAAACAGTCATCTGATATGCTCAAAGCTGTTGTATCATCAACATCATAAACCAAACCCTGGTAGATTTCATCGACGATTAAACAACCCTTCTTCTGCTCGATGATATGGCAAATTTCCTGCAACTGCTTTTCAGGCAACAATGTACCTGTGGGATTCGAAGGTGTCGCAACCATAACCGCCCTTGTTTTATCATTCCAGTATTTGGTAATACCAGCCGCATCCAGCTGATAAGCATTTTCTGCA
>JAFLJY010000188.1 GCA_022712755.1 Gammaproteobacteria bacterium | reverse complement strand
CCAAGAGCCGGTGCGGTGTATGTGTTCAAGCGAACTGGTACGTGGAATCAGACGGCCTATATCAAGGCTGATAATGCCGGGACAGGTGTAGCAGGAACATCGTCTATTAATTCAGGCGTTGGTGACCTGTTTGGACAGAGTGTCAGCCTTAGTGACGATGGTACTATATTGGCGGTATCTGCCCGATTAGAGGACAGCAATGTCGTCGGTACTACTGGTGGTGCCACAGGTCTTCCTGACGACGACTCGTTAGCAGATTCTGGCGCGGTGTATGTGTTCACTGATGATGGATCCGGAACTGTCTGGAATCAAACGGCCTATATCAAGGCAAGCAATCCCGGCGCAGAAGACCGCTTTGGTCAGTATGTCAGTATTAGCGGTAATGGCAATACCCTGGCGGTAAGTGCTTATCGGGAAGACAGTGATGCCAGCGGTGTTCTCATGGGGACTGGGTCTGATGGAACTGATGCTTCATCAACTGATGATACGGGTGCGGTATATACGTTCACTCGTGATGGTGGCGGCGCATGGACTCAGCAGGCCTATATCAAGGCACATAATACTGATAAGGATGATCATTTCGGCCTTAGCCTTAGTCTTAGCCAGGATGGTCTTACCCTGGCGGTAGGAGCTGAGTGGGAAAAGAGTTCTGATACGGATGTTACAAATGGTGCTTCAGGAGGTGCAGACAATAGCATAGCAAAAGCCGGTGCGGCATATGTGTTCCACTTTGATGTCGGTGCATGGACTCAGCAGGCCTATATCAAAGCCAGCACCCCCGGAGACGGTGACGAGTTCGGTCGTGCTATCAGCTTAAGCGCTGATGGTAATACACTGGCAGTAGGGGCACGTTTAGAAGATGGCAGTGTTGTTGGTATTGATGATACTCATAATGATGGGGCAGAAACATCGGGTGCCGTTTACACCTACACGCGTAACGCAGGACTTTGGAGTGAGCAGGCGACCGTTAAGGCCAGTAATACCGATGCCGCTGACGAATTCGGCTGGTCTGTTAGTTTGACTGAAAACGCTGACGGCTTACAGACACTGGCAGTGGGTGCCAGGATGGAGGATAGCAATGCCCAGGGCATCGGTGGCGATCAGACAGATAACTCAACATCAGAAGCCGGTGCGGTGTATTTGTATTAATTTTCGGGAATGGCGGGAGCAGGGAGGCTCTGGTCAAAACCCGGTGTTTTAGCTTTGTTGAAAACGCCCACATCTTGTTTGAAGATGTGGGCGTTTTTTTCGTCTAATAACTTGAGCATAGGGAGGGGCTAGTTGCCTTGCTGTTAAGATCCCTCACGAAAAACGTTTGAGATGACAGTTCGTAGGTTGGGGTGAGGCACGAACCCCAACAAATACCGCTGCCGTTGATGCCCTGTTGGGGTTCGTGCACCAACCCAACCCAACCCAACCCAACCCAACCTACGGGCTGCCACGGCTTATTGAGAACAGGATCTCTCACAAAAAGACGTTCGAGATGACAGCTTTATATGGTTTGCCTCAGTCCATCCGGTTTCCACGCAGGTGCGATAACATTGGGCATGTCGGAGCGGTTAAGTAATCTGGCGGGTGCTAAGGCCAGCTCACCATATCGTTCATTAATATTGTCCATGGTTTTGTTTAGCTGCTGGCGCGTTTGGTTATCTACCTCGGTGCTAAACATATCTATTTGCATGTTGGCAGGACGTGGGTCGAGAGCGGTGACCTGAACCTGGTGAATGCCTTCACCTGTCCAGTGTAAATCCAGTACATAACAGGCAAGCTGATAAATTTGTTGCTGGTCGTTGCTAAATTCAGCCAGGCGACTTTTACTGCCTGTCCAACCATTATTATTGCGTAAACCTATCCAGAATGTTTTTGCCTGCATATCAAAGCGGCGCATGCGGGTGCCGACTTTGCTGCTCATGTGCTGCAAATAGATAAGCAGGGTATTACGGTCGCGGGTATTGGGAGGTAATACTTTACCGTGGCCGATGCTTTTGGCAGCACTGATATCAGGGTGTAGTGGGTCGGGGTCTGCACCCTGGCACATGAACCAGATGCGCCGACCGAGGTTGCCAAAACGTCGTGACAGGACGCTGATCGGCAGTTTTTCCATATCACCACAATAATGCACGCCGTATGATTCAAGAAAATTGCCTATGCCTTTGCCAATGCCGCAAAGTTCGGTAACCGGCACATGTTGCAGGGTGGTTTTAGCCTGCCAGGGCGGTATCACGGTAAAACCATCGGGTTTGTTGAGTTTGGCGGCATATTTGGCGGTGGTTTTATCACCGCTTAAACCCAGTGAGCATAATAAACCGGAGGCACGATACACCGCCTGTTTGAGTTTGTGTGCAGCCTGTTCTGGTGAGCCATAAAGTTTCTGGCAGGAGGTGAGGTCAATAAAGGCTTCGTCAACAGAAAACACTTCGATATCGGGGCAGACGTTGACCAGTGAGTGCATGATATTGCGCGAGACTTTGGCATACACTTTGGGGCGTGTCGGACGCTGGATTAGGTTCGGGCACAGCTGTCGCGCCTCCCTGATTCGCATGCCGGTGTGAATACCAAACGTACGTGCTTCATAAGAGCAGGTGATAATGCAGCTACCACGCATGCCGTTGGTGATGGCAACAGGCTGACCGAGCAATGAGGGAAAATCACGTTGTTCGATGGAAGCAAAAAAAGCATTCATGTCGAGTAGTGCGATGGCGCGCGACCAGTGATTGCTATGATTATTCATTATTTATTGTATTTCTAGCTAGTAGGTTGGGGTGAGGTACGAACCCCAACAAATACCTGCTGCGGGTGCTAATGTTGGGGTTCGTGCCTCACCCCAACCTGCGGGCTATTCACTTTTTTCAATATTTCCGTATCTGCCCAATTAATATCCCCTGAATCCGTACCCGACTGGCTTCATACACCATTTCTTCCATGTCTTTATTGGCTGGAATGAGTTTGATGTAACGGCCTCGGTGACTGCGTTTAAATTTTTTTAATGTGGTCTCAGTCTCGTCTATCAGTGCGACCACAATGTCGCCATCGTTAGCGGTTTCGCAAAATCGGATGATGGCGGTATCACCGTCCATAATGCCTGCTTCGATCATGGAGTCGCCCTGTACCCGAACGGCGAAATTGTTGTCACCGAAAAAGTCGCGCAGGTCGATTTGATCTTCACCGGGAATGGCTTCAATGGGTTTGCCAGCGGCGATTTTCCCCAGTAGTGGCAGGATGGATTCATTGTTGTGTGTATTGACATTGAGTAAACGAATACCCCGGTGTTTACCGCTGTCTGTTTTGATAAATCCAGCATCGACCAGTGCTTGCACATAACGGTGGGCAACACCTCGTGAGCTGATGCCGATGCCTTCGGCAATTTCCTGCAATTTGGGTGGCACGGTGTGTGCGGCGATGTAACGCTGGATGAAACCCAGGGTAAGCCTTTGTTTGTCGGTTAGTTGTTGCTGGTCTGGCATGTTGTTCTCAAAATGTTCTCGCCTTAGAGTATTTTAAGTCAGATGCTGATGTTTAATCAAGGGGAATATATTTTTGTGGGAGGGCTGTTAACGACACTTAAGAGAAGTTGGCAGTTTGCAGTTATCAGTTGGCAGTAAAAGCAAAACCAGTGTTTTTGCCAGGCAGACCGCGGCTTTTAAGTGCTTTTGTTTTTAACTGCAAACTGCCAACTGATAACTTCCAACTTCTCTTTATGACCGTTAGTTGTCATTCATTATGACAGGTGAAGCATGTTTGTTTGGCTTATTTTTTTGGAATATATAAATCCGTTATCGTGCCTTCTGCCATTTCTGCGGCAAAATTGAAGGTTTCTGATAATGTTGGATGTGGATGTACTGTTAGTGCGATGTCTTCTATATCAGCACCCATTTCTAATGCCAGTACGGCTTCGGCGATGAGTTCGCCAGCATTGGTGCCGACTATGCCAGTACCTATGATTCTATGGGTGTTTTTATCAAACAGGACTTTGGTGAGTCCTTCATTGCGCCCGATGCTTAGCGAGCGACCACTGGCTGCCCAGGGGAATACGCCTTTGGTGTATTCAATGCCATCGGCTTTTGCCTGTTCTTCGGTTATACCCATCCAGGCTATTTCCGGGTCGGTATAAGCGACTGAAGGAATGGTTTTTGCGTCAAAATAGGATTTCATGCCACAGATGACTTCGGCTGCGGTTTTGGCTTCGTGGGTGGCTTTGTGTGCCAGCATGGGCTGGCCGACTACGTCACCGATGGCGAAAATATGATTAACGTTAGTGCGTTGTTGTTTGTCTACGGCTATGAAGCCGCGTTCATCAACGGCTACACCGGCTTTATCGGCATCGATCAGTTTGCCATTGGGGCTGCGACCGACAGCGAGCAATACCCGGTCGAAGGTGTCATGTTCAGGTACGTTTTTGCCTTCAAAGGAGACTTTTAAGCCTTTTTTCAAGGTATCAATGGCAGTCACTTTGGCGTTTAACCAGATGTTTTCGTAACGGCCTTTTACGCGTTTCATTAACGGCCGAACCAGGTCTTTATCGCAGCCTGGAATTAAACCGGGGGAGAGTTCAACAACGGAGACTTTGCTACCCAGGGCATCATATACGGTGGCCATTTCCAGGCCGATGATACCACCACCGATGACCAGCAGGCGTTTTGGAATATCGGCCAGTTCCAGTGCGCCGGTTGAATCCATCAGACGTGCATCATCATAAGGCAAACCGGGGATTTTAAATACTGACGAACCTGTCGCTATAATGGCGTTGTCAAAAGAAATACGAGTTGTTCCGCTTTTACCTGCGACTTCAAGGGTCACATCGATAGTATGGGCGGAAGTGAATTTACCGTAACCATTAACGATTTGTACTTTGCGTTGTTTGGCTAAACCGGCAAGCCCGCCGGTTAGCTGTTTGATGATTTTATTTTTAAAACCGGCCAGTTTTTTAATGTCGATTTTGGGTTTGCCAAAATCAATGCCGTGAGCGCTCATTTCAGCCGCTTCATTAATGATTTCTGCGGTGTGCAATAAGGCTTTTGAGGGGATACAGCCGACATTTAAACAGACACCGCCGATGTTATCGAATTTTTCAACAAGGATCACTTTTTTACCCAGGTCGGCCCCGCGAAAAGCGGCGGTGTAACCGCCGGGGCCGGAGCCAAGTACCAATACTTCGGCATGAAGATCGCTGTCACCTGTCGGTGCAGTTGCTGCTGATGCTATTGTAGGTGCTACAGGTGTTGCTTTATTGTCTGTGCCGCTGTCTGGTTTGTTATCGTTATTAGTAGCAGAATCACTACTATCGACTACTTTATCGGCGCTTACTTCCAATTTTAAAATCAGATCGCCCTGAGTGACTGTGTCATTAACGTTGACTAAAACATCTTTGACGGTGCCCGCAGAAGGTGAAGGAATTTCAATGGTGGCTTTATCCGATTCCAGCGTGATAAGTGGGTCTTCTTCCGCAATAACATCACCGACTTTGACCAGCACTTCAATGATGTCTACATCAGTGAAGTCGCCAATATCAGGCACTTCTACATTTACAATTTTGCTCATAAAGTTGTACTCGGTTAATGTTTGTAATTGCCTTTGTATGGATAATATTTTTTGCCGCAAATAACGCGAAGGGCGCAAAGAAAAGATTTTTTAAGTTTTTTATTTTGCGAACTTTGCGTTATTTGCGGCTAAAAAGCTGTTAGTTAGTAGGTTGTGGTTGGTACCTCAACCCTATTAAAGTAGCAGCCTTCTGGTATCAGATAGCACTCTGGTTAAATATGTGGTGAAACGTGCGCCATCTGCGCCATCAATAACACGGTGATCGTATGATAATGAAAGTGGTAGCATCAAACGTGGCACAAATTCATCATTCTGGTAAACCGGCTTTATGGCTGAACGCGATACCCCGAGAATGGCCACTTCGGGTGCGTTAACAATGGGGGTGAAGGCTGTGCCGCCAAGGCCGCCGAGGCTGGAAATGGTTATGCAGCCACCTTGCATATCGCCAGGAGAGAGCTTTTTATTGCGTGCGCGCTGGCTGGTTTCGGTTAGTTCGATGGCCAGTTCGATTAATGTTTTTCGATCGCAGTCACGTATAACAGGGACAACTAATCCATCTGCTGTGTCCATGGCAACGCCTATATTAATGTACTGTTTTAGCACCAGGTTCTCACCGGTGTGATCCAGTGATGAATTAAAGCGTGGAAATTCTTTTAAGGCAGAGACCAGCGCTTTCATCAGGAAAACCAGTACGGTAACACGAATGCCTTGCTTCTGATTTTCTTCATTTAACTGCTTGCGGAATTTTTCCAGCTCAGTGATATCTGCTTCATCAAACTGAGTCACATGGGGGACGGTGACCCAGTTGCGGTGCAGGAATTTTCCAGTGAGTTTGTTAATTTTAGTGAGTTGTTGAATCTGAATATCACCAAACTGGCTGTAATCGATTTCTGGCATGGGCTCTACGCCGAGGCCGCCACCTTGTGTACCCTGTGCCAGAGCCTGTTTTACCCAGGCTTTTACATCTTCTTTTACTATGCGATTTTTTGCGCCACTGCCGCTCATTAACGACAGGTCAGCACCAAGTTCGCGGGCGAATTTTCTGACTGACGGACTGGCGTGGGCTTTACCCATGTTGGTATTTCTATGGCTTCCTTCGTTGATCGGTGTTGCCGGTGAAGGTCGGGGTGAAGGTTGAGGTGATGGTTTGGGCGAAGCGGCCTGAGCAGCAGTTGGTGTGGCCGAAGCTGGAGCCGGTGTTGTGGTCTCTGTTTCAGCCGGGGCTGTTTCGCTAACGTCCGCAGACGCTTCAATGGTGATGAGTAAGTCGCCCTGAGAGACACTGTCACCCATGTTGACTTTGATTTCTTTAACGGTTCCCGCATAAGGTGAGGGGATTTCCATTGCAGCTTTATCAGACTCCAGTGAAACGATGGGGTCTTCAGGATTAATTACGTCACCTGGGGCAACCAGAATTTCAATGACTTCAACGCCATCGAAATCTCCGATATCAGGAACTGGAATGTTTTTGATTTCTGCCATTGCTGTTTTCCTGTGCTAGACGGTGATTGGGTTGGGTTTTTTACTGTCGATGCCGTATTTCTTGATGGCATCGATGACTTTAGACGCAGCTATTGTACCTTCGTCTGCCAGTGTTTTTAATGCCGCAAGCACCACATAGTGGCTGTTAACCTCAAAGTGGCGGCGCAGGTTTTTGCGTGTATCGGAGCGACCAAAACCATCTGTACCCAGCACGGTGTAGGTGGCAGGCACATATTGACGCACCTGATTAGAAACCGTGCGGATATAATCGGATGATGCAATAACCGGGCCTTTGCAGTCTTTTAACTGCTGTGTGATGTATGGGATACGCGCTTTTTTGCCGGGGTTCAACATGTTCCAGCGTTCGCAGTCCACCGCTTCACGCGCTAATTCATTATAGCTAGTGATGCTCCATACATCGGCACTGACTTTCCAGTCTTTTTTCAGTAGCTCAGCAGCCTCAATGACTTCGCGTAAAATGGTGCCGCTGCCGAATAATTGAATTTTATGTTCACCTTTTTTAGTAGTGTCAGCACTAAATCGGTACATGCCTTTGAGGATGCCATCTTCAACACCTTCAGGCATGGCCGGCATCAGGTAATTTTCGTTCATTGAGGTAATGTAGTAATACACATTTTCCTGTTGCTGAACCATGCGGCGCATGCCATCGTGAATGATCACGGTTATTTCATAGGCAAAACAAGGGTCATAAGCGACGCAATTTGGAATGGTTGATGCCACAATTAAACCGTGACCGTCCTGATGTTGCAGGCCTTCACCCGCCAGTGTAGTGCGTCCAGCGGTGGCGCCGATTAAGAAGCCGCGTGCCTGCATATCGCCCGCAGCCCAGGCCAGGTCGCCAATGCGCTGGAAGCCAAACATGGAGTAATAAATATAGAACGGAATCATGTTCACGCCGTGAGAACTGTAGGCGGTAGCGGCAGCAATCCACGACGACATGGCACCGGCTTCGTTAATGCCTTCTTCTAAAATCTGTCCATTTTTGTCTTCCTTGTAGAACATCACCTGGGCTTTGTCCTGGGGTTCGTATAACTGACCAACAGACGAATAAATGCCTAACTGACGAAACATGCCTTCCATGCCAAAAGTACGGGCTTCATCCGGCACGATAGGGACGATATTTTTGCCGATTTTTTTATCACGTACCAGTAGCGTGAGAATGCGCACAAAGGCCATGGTGGTGGACATTTCGCGTTCACCTGAACCCTGTAATAAAGCATCAAAAGTTGATAACGCGGGCACTTCTAACGGTGCTGCCAAATGCGTGCGAGACGGTAAATAGCCGCCTAGTGCCTGGCGCTGTGTGTGCATGTATTTCATTTCTGCACTGTCTTCTGCCGGTTTGTAATATTCGGCTTTTTCAATTTGTTCATCGCTAACAGGAATGTTGAAGCGTTTAGCAAAGGTACGCAGATCGTCCATATTCATCTTCTTCTGCGAATGCGTGGTGTTCTGGCCTTCGCCTGCTTCACCCATGCCATATCCTTTTACTGTTTTGGTCAGGATCAGTGTGGGCTGCCCCTTATGGTCTGTGGCATTTTTATAAGCTGCATAAACTTTGTGTGGATCATGGCCGCCACGGTTCAAGCGCCAGATGTCGTCATCCGACATGTGTGCAACCATGGCTTTCAGTTCGGGGGAATTGAAGAAATGTTCCCGTACAAAAGCACCGTCTTTGGCTTTGTAGTTCTGGTAGTCGCCATCTACCACTTCTGCCATGCGTTTAACTAATAAACCGTCTTTATCTTTAGCAAGTAAAGGATCCCAGTAAGATCCCCAGATAACTTTAATCACATGCCAGCCAGCACCACGGAATACCGATTCCAGTTCCTGAATGATCTTGCCGTTGCCGCGAACCGGACCATCAAGGCGCTGCAGGTTACAGTTAATAACAAAAATCAGGTTGTCCAGTTTTTCCCGGCCACCGAGTGAAATCGCACCCAGTGATTCCGGTTCGTCCATTTCGCCGTCACCGCAGAATGCCCAGACTTTGCGGTTTTCAGTATTGGCAATGCCACGGTCATGCAGGTATTTCATGAATCGTGCCTGATAAATAGACATGATGGGTCCCAGTCCCATAGAAACAGTAGGGAATTGCCAGAAGTCCGGCATTAACCAGGGGTGCGGGTAAGAGGATAAGCCACCGCCATCCACTTCCTGGCGAAATTTATCGAGATGACCTTCATCCAGGCGGCCTTCAAGGTAAGCGCGGGCATAAATACCGGGCGCTGAGTGACCCTGCATAAAGATCAGGTCGCCACCGTGGTCGGGTGTGGGTGCGTGAAAAAAATGATTGAAACCCACATCATACAGGGTTGCGGCAGAAGCAAAGCTGGCAATATGACCGCCAAGCTCAGAGCTTTCTTTGTTAGCACGAACCACCATCGCCATGGCATTCCAGCGAATGAATGAGCGGATGCGATTTTCCAGCTCTGTGTTGCCAGGGGTACGTTGCTCTAAATGAGTCGGGATGGTGTTTAAATAAGCCGTGTTATTGGTGAACGGCAGATTAGCACCATTTCGGCGAGCATCATCAATAAGTTGCTCTAACAGAAAATGCGCGCGTTCAACACCTTCATTTTCAATAACGGCGTTTAATGCATCCAGCCATTCCTGGGTTTCCAGGGGGTCTATATCGTGTAATTCTGTCATCTCAATCTCGCACATTCGATGCAAATAACGTCATAATAATTAATTATTGGCGATATTTAATGGAACAATTGTTTTTTGTTAATGGGCGCGGAAGTTTACAAAATTTTTCCTGCGCGGTTCGGGACGTAATTATAAAAGTTATCGTTACTTTAGTCGAATTTAATAGTGTGCTGGTTTTTCCGGGTTAATACCAGATTAATAAAGGCAGTGTTTGCTTAAAAAGTAACATTTCACCGCAGAGACGCAAAGGCGCAGAGAAAAATCTCTTATTGTTAATACATCGTAGGTGTATAACTCAAAAAAACTCTGCGTCTTTGCGTCTCTGCGGTAAACTATTTTTAAGTTGTTCAAGTTTTTAAGTTTAATCGCTACCTTATTTAAGAACTTACAACTGGAAAATCCCATGCCCACCAAACCCCAAAACAAACCAGATAAAAAAAACCTGATTAAAAAAGTCGTGCTCGCCTATTCAGGTGGTCTTGATACGTCTGTTATTTTGAAGTGGTTACAGGACGAATATCAATGTGAAGTGGTGACATTTACCGCAGACATTGGTCAGGGCGAAGAAGTTGATCCGGTTCGAAGTAAAGCGGAAGCGCTGGGTATTAAGGAAATTTATATTGAAAACCTGGAAGAAGAATTTGTTCGTGATTATGTGTTCCCGATGTTTCGCGCCAATGCGGTCTATGAGGGAGAGTATTTGTTAGGTACTTCGATTGCGCGTCCGTTAATTGCCAAACGCATGGTGGAAATTGCCAATGCAACTGGCGCTGATGCCATTTCTCACGGTGCTACCGGCAAAGGTAATGACCAGATTCGATTTGAATTAGGCGCTTATGCGCTCAAGCCCGGTGTACATGTCATCGCGCCCTGGCGTGAGTGGGATTTATTGTCGCGTGAAAAATTGATGGCTTATGCAGAACAACATGGTATTGAGGTTGACTTTAACAAAGGCAAAAAATCACCGTATTCTATGGATGCCAATTTACTGCATATTTCATATGAAGGCGGTATTCTGGAAGATCCATGGGCAGAAGCAGAAGAGGAAATGTGGCGCTGGACGGTGTCACCGGAAAATGCGCCTGATAAAGCAAGCTATATTGAGTTGACTTACCTGCGTGGGGATATTGTTGCTATTGATGGCAAAGAAAAAACACCGGCACAGGTGCTGACTGAGTTAAATCGCCTGGGCGGCGAAAATGGTATTGGTCGTCTGGATATCGTCGAGAACCGTTACATCGGCATGAAGTCACGCGGCTGTTATGAAACGCCGGGCGGCACCATTATGTTGCGCGCTCACCGCGCCATGGAGTCGTTAACGCTGGACCGAGAAGTGGCACACTTAAAAGATGAGTTAATGCCGCGTTACGCCAAACTGATTTACAACGGTTACTGGTGGAGTGCCGAGCGTGAGATGCTGCAACAGATGATAGATGCCTCGCAGCAGTTTGTTAACGGTGTGGTACGGGTCAAACTGTATAAAGGCAATGTTGATGTGGTTGGGCGTAAGTCAGATGACTCTTTGTTTGATGAAAACATCGCAACCTTTGAAGATGATGGTGGTGCTTATGACCACAAGGATGCAGATGGGTTTATTAAATTGAATGCATTGCGTTTGAGAATGCAGGCACATCGTAGAGCTTAAAGCAAAAACAAAGTAGCCAGACCAAGAAATGAAAACAGACCAACAATGTCAGTAATGGTGGTTAAAACAACGCTACCGGCAATAGCAGGGTCAATGTTTAATTTCTGTAGGATGATAGGGATGACCGCGCCGGAAAAGGTGGCAACGGCTAAGTTAATGATGATTGCTGCAGCGATGACGTAACCTATTTGCATATTGCCGAACCAGAATACGGCAATGGCGGCAATTACCAGAGCCCAGCCAATACCATTAAATAAACCAACAATAATTTCTTTGTTAATCAGCCATTGCCGGTTGCTTTTGCTTACCTGCCCTAATGCTAGTCCGCGGATTACCAGGGTCAACGTTTGGGTACCGGCAATACCGCCCATGCTGGCAACCACATTCATCAGCACGGCGATGGTAACGATTTGTTCCAGGGTGGTTTCAAAATTAGAGACCACCCAGGACGCCATAAAAGCAGTAATTAAGTTAATGCCTAACCAGATGCCGCGTCGACGTGCGCTGGGAATGGCGGGTGCAAATAAATCTTCATCTTCGGTTAAACCAGCCATGCCCAGCACAGAATGTTCTGCTTCTTCACGAATTACATCAACGACATCGTCTACCGTGATGCGACCGAGTAATTTCATGTGTTCATCAACCACTGGCGCAGAGAATAAATCGTGGGTTTCGAATATTTTAGCGACCTCATCATCTTCCATGCTGGCCTTAATGATTTCGGTATCGCGTTTCATTACCTCGGCAACAGTGAGTTCCGTGTCACTGGTTAACAGGCGGGTGAGTGGTAATGACCCAACAAAAAGGTTATCTCGCGTGGTAACAAATAAGCTATCGGTGTTTTCCGGTAATTTTTCCATGCGCCGTAAATAACGCAGCACTACGTCCAGTGTCACTTCATTTCGAACCGTGATAGTGTCGGTGTTCATCAAACCGCCAGCACTGTCTTCCGGATAGGATAAAACGGCTTCCAGTCGTTCGCGGTGCTGGGTATCCAGTGAGGTTAATACCTGGGTAGTTACACGGTCTGGCAGGGATTGTATAAAGTCAGCCAGGTCGTCAATGTCCATGCCTTCAGTGGCACTGACCAGATCCTGTAAAGACATATCGCGGATCAAACTGGCGCGCAGTTCTTCGCCTAACTGGATAAGTACTTCACCTTCTTTTTCTGAATCAACCAGTTCCCAGATGATATTGCGTTCAGTGTGGGGCAGAGATTCAAGTAGGTTGGCGATTTCAGCTGGACTTAGTTCATTCAACATGCCGCGTGCATGTTGCATGGTACCGGTTTCCATTGCTTCAGCTAAGGCCAGAATTTGATCTTCTGTTTTTTGTGAACGATCTTGTTCCATGGAGGCTTTCTACTTTTGTATTATTGTGGCACGATAGTTTTGCGTGAGTGTAACATGTCCATCCTCTCCATCCTTTGGTTCGTTAATCGCACCGCCTTCCTGGCTCTTTGCGCCATAATTGCAAACATTGCCGTCCATCCATGGACATAACAGCACATCCTTGTGCTACTACTGGTTCGTGAACAGTACGTCCATCTGTGGAAAAAGCCTTGTTTTTTAATGTCTCTTAAGTGTCGATATCAGTCATTCTCGCTACGATTCAACTGATTTTTAAAGGTTAAATTATTAACACCACTTGCTGTTTTGCATCCACTCCTTTAAGTCATCATATGGCATTGGTTTTGCTATGTGATATCCCTGAGCATAGTCACAACCCATTTTAATCAGTATATCGAGCGTTTTTTCATTTTCGACGCCTTCGGCAACAATTTTTAAGCCCAGAGTGTGTGCCAGGTCAATAGCTGCTTTTACGATACATTTATCTTTTTTGTCATTAGCCATGTTCATTACAAACGATTTATCAATTTTAATTTCATCGGCTGGAAGATTTTTTAAATATGCCAGGGAAGAATAACCAGTGCCAAAATCATCGATAGAAACGCCAAATCCAAGCTGGTGGAATTCATTAAGGATTTCCAGGCTTTTCTTTGGATTTATCATCATTGCGCCTTCTGTCACTTCCAGGATTA
This sequence comes from Gammaproteobacteria bacterium, assembly GCA_022712755.1. Taxonomy (GTDB): domain Bacteria; phylum Pseudomonadota; class Gammaproteobacteria; order SZUA-229; family SZUA-229. The sequence goes on along the minus strand of JAFLJY010000188.1, from coordinate 4,106 downwards.
AACTGGCGGGTGTAATTGACCAGATGCTTGCAGCGTTTGCAACGATTTCCACAATGCTGCGGTCGGTTAATAATGATGGCGATAAATTAACCGCCACACTAAACCCGGGGGAAAGTGCCTGATAGTGGAGGCATTGCCTTAATGCAACATTTAAAACCCAGCTCGTCACCGGCATTAATAAGCTGCTGCCCTCTAAAATATCGATAAAATATTGCGTATTGATGAGGCCATATTTTTTACTGTTCCAGCGAATTAATGCTTCACCACCATATAATTTACCGCTCCCCAGATTTATTTTTGGCTGACAGAACAAACTAAACTCGTCATCATCAAGAGCGAACTGAATTTCATTCTCCAGCATTAAACCTGGCGGCATATCACTGCTTGTAAGCTGGTGTAATAAATAATTTTCGTTGTTTTTTTCTGCATGTTGTAAAGCTAAGGTTGCAGCATGTAATAACTCACCAAATGTAGTGCCATGATCTGGTTTTGCGGAAATGCCCATCACTATTCTGGGTGTGATGTTTGAACCATCAATATTGACAGTCTGTTTGAAGGCTGAGGTGATTTTATTTGCTGCTAATAGAGCATGAGAAGTATTGTTTAATGCAGGTAATAATACGCCAAACTCATTATCACCAATTCGAGCTACTAAATCGTCTGGCCGTAATATTTTCTGTAATTTTTCTTCAGCGTAGCTTAGGTACTTGTCGCCTTTTTTAAAACCGTAGGTGGTATTGATTTCTTTAAAGCGACAAATTTTTAGAATGATAAAGGCAACATTGTTTTTATTGCTGCCAACAAATGATGAAAGGGTATTAAAAAATTCTTTTCGAGACTTCATCTGGTTTTGATTAAGAAATGCTTATAAGTAATATTCAGTTGGATCGATGTCATATGTACCAGGATCCAGACCACGATAAATATTAAGCGGTAAATTACTTGAATCCTGAAATTGTTTAGCAAGGTCAATGATTTTATATTCCATAAAATGCGTTTTTTCTTCGTTTAATATCAACATAATTTTTGGTCGCATTCTCTGCGTCAAATTTTGTTCCAGTACAATAGCTACCTCACCATTTGTCATTTCGACTAGTGATCCTGTTGGATACACCCCCATACATTGTAAAAACTGTTCAACCAGTTCCGGCTGAAAGGCACTGCCTCGGCAATTATAAATTTTTTGTAATGCGGTATAAGGAGATTTTGCAGTACTAAACGGTCTTTTGCTGGTCATGGCATCATAACAGTCGATAATGGCTGCCATTCTGCCATACACAGGAATTTGCGTGCCCTGTAAGGCGCTGGGGTAGCCATTGCCATCAAAACGTTCATGATGGGTAAGTGTTATATTAATAATATCTGTGTTTATTCCTTTTGTGGTTTTTAATATTTTTACACCTTGTTCAACGTGTTTTTTAACAACCCGGTACTCTGCATCAGTCAATTCCCCTTTTTTATTTAAAATTCCTTGAGGAATATTTACGCTTCCCATGTCCATCATTAACAAACCCGTTGACAGTGTTCTTAAATCTTTTTTAGGCAAACCCATAAAACGACCGAATGCGATCGCTAGTGCACAATTATTAACAGAATGTGAATAAGTATAAGCGCTCTTTTTTTGCATCATTAAAAGCCACATATAAGCTTCAGAGTTTCTGATGATGCTATCTAATATAGGCTCGACTACGCCTCTAACTGCCTGGATATTAAGATTTTTCCCCTGTTTTACATCATCCATTATATGAGCTACCTGATCACATGCATCTTCCAGAGCGATTTGTGCAGTCGGAAACTCTTCTTTTGTAGATTTAGTATTTTCGTATTGAACTTTTTTCCTGTTGTCCTGTAAAAATCTTTCCAGGTAGGGGTTGGTTTTTAAGCGGGCTGCCTTCTCAATATAGTGAGTTGCGCCAATGCCACGATTTGTGTCAATGTAAACATAGCTACAATATTGGTTTAAAACAGAAAGCTCGTTTTCAGTTTGTATTAAAAAACCTTCTAATAAAAAAGGTGTATCAATCCATGGACGATCAAGTTTTGATACATACATTCCTGTTTTCAGGTAAGCAACGTTTACTTTACGGTCCATAGAATTTGTGTTTCTAACAAGGTGAGTCACAATAAATTAACCAGTTGCTGAACTCGTGATCTAATTTCGCTACTGTTATAAGTTTGCAGAATTTCATTAACTTCAAGTTGCAGGTTTTTAAGTGTGCTGTTAATAATAATATGTTTAACCTCAAGCAGTGCATTCGCCTGTACACTGAAGTATTCCAGTCCCATGCCAAGTAATAGGCGCGTATATTGCGTATCACTGGCCATCTCACCACACATGGAAACAGGAATATTGGCCTGTTTTCCAGCCTGGATTGTCATCTGAATTAATTTCAGTACGGCGGGGTGCAGTGGATCAAATAAGTAGTTAACTTCGTCGTCTATACGATCCAGTGCTAGCGTGTACTGAATTAAGTCGTTGGTGCCGATGGAAAGGAAGTCCAGTTTTTTTGCGAAGGCATCGACTGCGAGTGCCGCTGCCGGAACTTCTATCATGGCACCAATGGGAATGTTTTTATCGAAAGCAATTTTTTTCTTTTGCAGTCTTTGTTTTGCTTCTTCTATTAATGCCAGTACCTGGTCTAGTTCTTCCAGGTTGGTCAACATTGGAATCATTAAACGCACCGGTCCATAAGCTGAAGCGCGTAGTATTGCCAGCAGCTGTGGCATAAAATTTTGCGGTTCTTTCAGGCATCGTCTGATGGCACGTAGGCCCATGGCAGGATTGTGCGCCATGGGCCCCTGGTCAATAGTGTCCTGTATTTCTTTATCAGCGCCTAAGTCCATGGTGCGAATGGTTAATGGTTTACCGTTAAGTGCTTTGACTGCGCGTTTATAAGTTTTGAAATGTGTTGCCTGATCCGGCCATTGATTGAGTTTGATAAACAGCATTTCAGTTCGATATAAACCAACACCGGTATCGTCATATTTTTTTATTAGTTTTATATCGGCTGGACGATCAATATTTCCGTGTAGTGTAATTTGTTTGTTATCAAGTGTTATCGCAGGTTTTCCCGTTAACGTTTTTAATAGATTACGCTTAATGGTTTCACTACGTTTTATCGCACGGTAGAATTTTAGTGATTTTTCATCGGGGCGGTTGATGGCAGCGCCAGTGAAGCCATCGATAATGAGCGTTTCACCACGGTGAATTAAATGACGCGCGTGGTGCAGGCCAACAATGGCAGGGATGCCAAGATTTCTGGCAAGGATGGCAGTGTGAGACAAAGGTCCGCCAAACTCAGTAATAAAACCGGCAACCTTCTGGTGTTGCATCATGATTGTATCAGCCGGTGTTAAATCGTCTGTAACAATAATTTTTCCTTTGTATGAAATATTGTCGTTATTTTCTTCAACGCCGGCAAGTGCTGATTGTATGCGTTTAACAACGTGTAGCACATCATCTTTTCGGGTGCGTAAATAAGGGTCTTCCATTTCGTCAAATACTTGCACCAGCCGCTCGCCCTGCATTTGTAGTGCCCACTCTGCATTGCAGGAATGCTCTTTTATGTTGTTGATTGTGCCTTCGTCAAAGGCGGGGTCTTCCAGCATTAATAAGTGGGTATCAATAAAAACAAGAATGTCATCAGGTGTGTCTTTGGCAATTTTATTTTTAATATCGTGTAATTGCTTGTTGGCCTGTGCCAGTGCTATTTTAAAACGATTAATCTCTGAATTAATTTCAGAGTCGGGCAGGATGATTTGTGAGGCACTAAGTTGTTCGCGCACAAGGACATAGGCTTCGCCAATTGCGATGCCTCTTGATACGCCTATACCACTTATGTAGATGCTCATTTAAAGATAATGGTTAATGGTTAATGGTTAATGGTTAATGGTTAATGGTTAAAACTGTTAAGCAAGATTTGGGAGTTGTTTTTACTTTTCTGTCCTTTGGTTTGTTAACGGTATGACGTGGTCAAGCAAATTGGTACACCCCGTTAAGCGGCTTTTTTAAATTCAGCGTTATCTTTTTCATATTGATTTGGACTTTTATAATCCAAATACGAATGTAAGCGCTGACTGTTATAAAACATGGAAATATAGTTCAA
>JAFLJY010000187.1 GCA_022712755.1 Gammaproteobacteria bacterium | reverse complement strand
GTACGAACCCCAACGGGTTGTGTGTGGTTATTTGTTGGGGTTCGTACCTCACCCCAACCTACATGAAAAAGTTTTCATTTGCGTTTATTCGCGTGCATTTGCGGAAAAATTAAAAAGTTTTTGACTGTCCGATATGTGTCGAAACCAGTCATTTCCGTCCTTTGGTTCGTAAACGCCACATCCATGTGCCACTGCTCATCCTGACACAGCCTGTCAAATAAAATCAAAACTTATACACATAAATAACGCGGATTATTGCAGTTTGGCAATTTCCTTCTATGCTTGTGTATGCGTTTTTTTTGAAGGTCTGAATATGTTGTCTGCTACTTCCTATAATGTTGATGATTACGAATCTTTACTCGTGGCACTGCAGAGTGTTCTTGGTGTTATTGTTTCAGATGTTCAGCGCAGTCATCTTATCGAAAGAATTGAACCACTATTATCAAACTATAAATTTGATTCACTCTCACTGCTCGTAGAAAAATTACAGGCTCGTGATGTTGATGTATGTGCCAATGTATTGGATGTGATCTCGCAACGTCAGCCTGACTGGTTTTTAAATGATGAAGTAAAAAATATTTTACATAAATACATATTTACGCAATTACCGGATAAGGCAAAAATTTGGATTGTTGGTTGTGGGCAAGGCCAAATTGCTTATTCAGTAGTGATGGAGATAGCTAAATATGGGCATAAAAGTGGTAAAGATAAAAAATTCAGGCTGATCGCTACCGATGTTTTAGCGGATGATATAAACCATGCAGAAAAGGCAATATATGATACGCAGCAGCTATCGACTCTGCGTGATGAAGATAAAAGTCGTTTTTTTACAGTAGACGAGAAAACCGGAAGTGGGCAGATTAAGGATAAATTTTGTCAGCAAATTACATTTAGACAGTGTGATTTGATTGAAAATTTCCAGTCACTGGGTCAGGTGGATTTAATTATTTGCCCCGAAGTCCTGGTGTATTTTTCAAATGGCGTCAAGGCAGGCATTTTTAAGCAATTTGCCGATTTATTGAAACCAGGTGGCATTCTGCTAACTGGAAGCAACCAGGCAGTTACGCCATTTACTGATAGCTTTGAGTTTGTAGATCATCCAGCGGGCGTGTTTTACAGGCAGAAGGTGTAGTAATTCAGGATTAATGACCGAACTCGGTTATTAGCGGACGTTAAAAATTAAAAGCATTAGTCCGCGAAACACGCAAAAGACGCGAAAAAAGCAAAAACAATAATAGGTTTGTAGACCGGGATAAGGCTTTGCTGTTCCCGGCGTTTTGATTGGCACTGCCTGCAACGTGCCTTATGCAGGCCTACTTGAAAAAAACAGAAAAATAAAATGTTTTTTTGCTTTTTTCGCGTCTTTTGCGTGTTTCGCGGACTAATGTTTTAAAAGTTTTTTGACTATAAAGTGTCAAAATCAGTCATCTCATGCCAGACACTCTCTGCCAGATAAAATGCAGACTTATACGCATAAAGGACTAATATTTTTTGTTTTTATTTGCGTACATTTGTGGAGTAGTGGCACAAGGAAGTGCCGTTTACGAACCTAAGGATGGATAAGTTTTATTACAAACTCTTAGGTATTTTCAGAAACTCTTCTGGCACCGGTGTAGTCACAATACTGCTATCATCAATCCACTTTAAAATATCGTAGTAACTGCGAATATTTTCTACATAGTGTACCGGCTCCCAGCCACGTGCATAGCCGAAACGGGTTTGTTTATACCATTTCTTTTTTGCCAGCAGTGGTAAAGACTGTTTTACATCAACCCAGAGATTCGGGTTCTTTTTAAGTTTGCGAGTGATTTTTCTTGCATCTTGTAAGTGACCAAATCCGATATTGTAAGCAGCCATAGCCATCCATGTGCGGTCGGGTTCAACTATGTTTTCATCCAGACGCTTATGCAATTGCCTGAAGTATTTTGCGCCGCCAAAAATGCTACTATGGGGATCAATACGGTTTTTTATTTTCAGGTCTTTTGCGGTTTTTCTTGTCAGCATCATAATGCCACGAACACCGGTCGGCGACACAGCATCACGATTCCAGTGTGACTCCTGATAACCCATAGCGGCTATTAAACGCCAATCTACACCTTGCTCAATAGCGGCGTTTTCAAAATAAATCTGATAATCGGGTAGTCTTCTTTCTATATGTCGCATGAAAACTTTTGTATCGACATAATCGAAGTCTTCCAGATGTCCATAGTTTCTCTCTATTAACCGTGTTAGTTCGCCATTTTCTTTTATTTTATTGAAGAATCTTTGCACCTCATGAAACAGACTATGGTCATCTGTTTTTGGTAGTGCCCATGCGAGGTGCTGAGGTTCACTTACATCAAAAGCAACACGTAAATTAATAAGAAATCGCTGGGTTAATGCTAGCTCATTGGAATCAGCAATGGTGTACTCAATAATATTGTCAGAAACCATTTGTAATAATTCTCCACTTTCCAGTTCGCGGTTTGATTTCCAGCTTAAGTCCTTAATGATTTCGTTCAAATATTTTAGCCTTTCTTCATGGCTTGAATGTGCCATTACTTCAAGTGTGCCGCCAAGACCAGACAGGTTTTTAGGTCGTTTGTTGGTAACGTTATATATTAACTGCTCCGTTATTTCCTGGTAGGCAGGGCCAAAACGAAAGTTATTTTCACGCTCTTTGGTAATGGTTAATCCTGCAGCTGCAATATGGATAGTATTTCTGGATGTTTTATCAAGTAGCTCACTCAGTGAATTAGAAATAACCAGTGTGAGTTCAACGCCAAGTTCATCAGAGAACATTTTTACCATGTCATATTCCAGACCGGTAGGGCCATCGGCACTTTCATAATAGGTGGTTGGGCTGTTGCGGGTAATAACCACCAGCTGTCCATTTTCCTTAATTTGTTCTAGTAGAGTAAGGTTGTTCAGTGTGGGTAAATAATTAAAAACAAACAGTATTCCTGTAAATACCGCAGCAAGAATAATAAACAGCGGGCGGCAACGTGACTGGTTAATGAGTTTATTTGTTTTCACAATGAGTTATGGTCAAATCTGCTCTGCTTATTCTATGAATTCAGGACATGAAAAATAGTATTGCATAACAGGGTTAATTCAGGCTCCTGGATAGTATATGGGGGCATAAGGTAAATGAGCTTGCCAAACGGGCGAATCCACACGCCGGCATCAACAAAAGCCTGCTGGATTATCGGCATATCAACAGCTTGCTTTAATTCAACGACACCGATGGCGGCTAACACTCGTACCTCGTTAACCGTATCAAGATTTTTGCATGATGCCAGCCCATTGATTAGCCATTTTTCAATGTTATTAATGTTTTCCTGCCACGGTGACGCTTGCAATAAACGAATGCTTTCAAGTGCGACGCTACAGGCCAGGGCGTTACCCATAAAGGTTGGACCATGCATGAAAACATGAGGCGGGTTGTTACTGATAGTATTGCTGATTTCTTTTGTGCAAAGTGTCGCGGCTAATGTCATGTAACCACCGGTGAGTGATTTTCCCAGACACATAATATCAGGTGAAATGCTGGCATGTTCACAGGCGAATAATTTTCCGCTGCGACCAAAACCGGTGGCGATTTCATCTGCTATCAGTAATACGTTATATTCTTTACATAAGATTTTAGCCTGTTTTAAATAGTCAGCAGAGTAAAACTTCAAGCCACCAGCACCCTGTACCACCGGTTCAAGTATTAATGCCGCAATTGATTCATGGTGCTGTTTCAGTACGGTTTTTAAAGGCAACAGGTCTTTAGCTTGACAGGGTTCGCCAAAAGCACAGGTTGGCGATGGAATAAAATAGTTTTTTGCCAGAATATCGGTAAATAAAGTGTGCATGCCGGTAACCGGGTCACAAACAGACATCGCTCCCAGAGTGTCGCCGTGATAGCCGTTTCTTAAACTGATGAATTTTTTTTTGGTGACGGCTCTATGATTGTTGGAGGGATTGTTGGGAGAATGGTTCGCTTGAGGGTTGCTGGTATTTTCGTGGTTGATATTATCTTTAGCCTGCCAGTACTGTATCGCCATTTTCATCGCAACTTCAACACTAACAGAACCCGAATCGCAGAGAAAAACACTTTCAAGTTTTTCGGGTGTTATTTCAACCAGCTTTTTACAAAGTTTGACCGCAGGAGCATGAGTGAGACCGCCAAACATAACGTGCGCCATGGAATCGAGTTGTTGTTTAATCGCCTGGTTTAACTCAGGTACATTATAACCATGAATAGCACACCACCAGGATGACATGCCATCAATTAGTTGCCTGCCATCTTCCAGCGTTAGATGGACACCATTGGCTGCTTGCACGGCAAAAACGGGAGTGTCTGAATGCATTGAACTGTAGGGATGCCAGACGTGCTTTTTGTCATCTTCCAGTAGCGAAGTGGTGTTTGTTTGCTTCATGTTGTTATTGCCATTTCGTTATTATATATGGTTTGCTTTTTGCTAGCTTGTGACTATGTCTCTGTCACTATCATTGTAGAAATTAAAGATTTTTTATCAAACAACCGACTTAATAGCTGATATTCACAGAAAATAATCGAAAAGTAACGATTATTAGGTCGTTATGCGTTTATATTTATATAAAATTCTGGAACAAAATGATTCAAGCCGGTTGGCGAGAGTTGTTAGTTTTTTGCTGATTATATTGATTATAGGCAATGTTGTTGCGGTTATTCTTGCTTCTGACAATGTTCTATATCTTCAGTTTCGGCAAGTTTTTGATGTTGTTGAGTTAATTTCAATTATCATATTTACAGTTGAGTATTTTTTACGTTCCTGGGTTTGTGTGAAAGACCCACGTTATTCATCTTCGTTCACTGGTCGCCTGAAATATCTGATTTCGCCGATGGCAATAGTTGATCTTATCGCCATTCTGCCTTTTTACCTTGGTCTGTTCTTTAACCTTGATACCCGCTATTTACGTGTTTTCAGACTGTTTAGAATTTTTAAACTTTCGCGCCATTTTAGTGCTATGTCGGTATTATTAACCGTTATCAGGAATGAACTGGCAACACTGGCATCGGCGATATTTATTATGATGATCCTGGTGGTGCTGGCATCAGCAGGCATGTTTATGGTCGAGCGCCATGTGCAGCCGGAAGCCTTTGGTACCATTCCGCGTGCGATGTGGTGGGCAACCATTACCCTTACTACGGTAGGTTATGGTGATGTTATTCCTGTCACGGTTGCAGGAAAAACACTGGGTGTCGTTATCACCATTCTGGGTGTCGGCATGGCTGCACTGCCGGCAGGCATTATTGCCTCGGGTTTTACACGAGAAGTAAACCGGCGGCGCGAAACCTATCGCTTCATGGTACGTAATGCACTGAATGATGGTGTGCTTGATAAAGTCGAACGTCGATCTTTAAAAAATTATTCAATAGATATGGGTATTAAAGATGAAGAAGCCATGCGCTTGCTGAAACAGGAAAAACATGCAATGTCAGCCAATCTTGCAGCTTCAGTTATAATTTCAGAATGTTGCCCGAATTGTGGACACCCGACTGCTAAGGTAGCTTAGTTATAAAACATTTGGCTTACGATGTAGTTTGAGCTATCACTGAAAATTCAGCAATTTTTATATTATAAAAGCGAACCGCTTTTAATAAATTAAACAATAAAAAAAACTGTGCAACAGCAAACATAAGTGCTGCCGGATAATAAAACCATAACGGCCATATTGTTGCCATAACCAGTAAAATCAGGCTACTTAGATGGCAACGAAATTGCCAGAAGCCGGCGGTTTCAGAGATGATTTTACGCATATGAGGCACTTTTAACTGTGCCTCTCTTGTACCTTTGTCGCGTAATTTTTTATTATGTGTGCTTAGATGTAACCAGATAATAAACGGAATGATTTTATACATCATGCCATTAATAGCAGTCATGGCGAAACCATGAATCATTAATACGCCAAGTAATAATATCGGTGAATCCCAGTTCATTAATGTCGGTATTATCCAGCTCAAGGTAACAAGGATAAGACTACTCATGGCAACTTGCCAGAAACGCATGGTCACATCAGGTAACTGGCGTCGTCGTTTTTGCAGCAGGCGTATAGTGCTGATTGCAAAAATCAGTAAACAACCGGCAAGTAATATAGAGCTAAGTGTTTTTAATTCTTCTAACAGCCAAACCTGTGGCCATATATAGTTTTGGCTCAGACCAATGAGGCAAATAAAAACGACCCATCCCATCCAGCGTTGATGCAGCGCAGGGTATTCATCGGTAATCTGAAACATCGGGATCACCTGGTAGGCTACAGACATCACTAGCAGAAATACCCAGCCCAATAGACCCAGACTTAAATGCAAATTAGTCAACAGCCGTGCCAGTGGATAAATTTGCCAACTGTAATTCATGGCGAGAAAGAGGCCAAGGCCGACGGTAAAAAGTAATGCCAGTAGTGCCAGCAACATCATGCTGCGTGTTACATGTGTGTTTTTAGAACGAAATAAATATTGTGCCATCACTATGATAAAGGCAGTAAAACCAAAACCTAGTAATACTACTGCAACCATAAATAGTTGATTGATTTGTAGCAACCAGGCCAGTCCAATACTGATTATGCCGAGGACTAAAGGGAGATGAATAAGGTTGCTGAAAAGTACCGGGCGTGGAATAACCATGCCCATGAGTACCGGCATAAGTTGCATCATGGCGCCCAGCATGCTCATGGCGAGAAATCCCAGGGTCAGGAAATGGGTGACGGCCAGTAACTCGGGGGTCCAGCGGTGACTGACCATGTCCGGTCCATGCCAGAGCAAAACCAGTGCGGCAATTAAACCAAATAGCGGTGCGCTGACGAGAAATCGTGCAGGTACGGAAAAGGGCGGGGCTTGTTGTAATGAAAGGTTGGCGTGCAATGGTTAGTGGTTAGTGGTTAGCGGTTAGTCATTAACCATTTAATAAAGTGCGTTGTACAGCTTTTGCTGCGTCAGCATCATTTTCACGCCAGATAAAAACTTCAACAGCAGTCGTTAACCCGTCACGCTGAAAATATTTGAAGGCGTTATCAATGAGGTTGCCATAAAGTAAACAGGGGTCCCGACGATGTAACATGCGTAAATATTGTCCGGGTTTGAGTTGTTCGGCGGCCTCTAGCGTTCGCACCAGAGGATCCGGTGGTTCCATGTCGCTGACATCCAGTAAAAGCTCATCGGGCATCAGCGTTTTTCCCAGTTATGAAATTTTTCGAGCCACTGGTTTGCATCTTCCGGCAGGCGCTGACTCATTATGTTATATAAAATTTGTTCTTCCTTCATATTGTGTTGCTGCATCATTATTAACAAGGTCTCTGCAGTACCGAGATAGTCATCTGTATTTTTCTGTTGCAGTGCTTCACCCATCTCGGCAAAAAGCGTACGCATTTGTTGGTGTTCCATGCGCATCATTTCTGTTGGTCCGGTTAATATGCCGGTTTCCTGCTCGAAAGCAGGAAATAGCGCTTCTTCTTCAACACCAAGGTGACGTTCCATGGCATCAACAAACGCATTAAATGACTGGCTGGCCGCAGCCCAGTCGCCTCCTGCTACTGCATTTTCAGCTTTGCTAAAAAGCCGGTCGCAGTCTTTGTGATCCTGCGCCATAAATTCTTTAATGTTCAAACTTGTCTATCCTTTTATTTTTAATAATGTTTATATTCGGGCTTAATTATATTCGGACAATATTTTTTAATCTGTAACATAGTCACATTGGCTGTGTGCCTTATTTTTTGTTTGGGATGTTTCATCATAAAGACATGTAAAGATATAACAAATGACTTACATCAAATGTGTTTTTTAGTTTGTGTGTATGTATGTAGACCAGAAAAAGATTTTATTGTTCACGGTATGTTTTCCTCGATGTATACTCTCGCGCTCAAAAATCACGCTATAAATGGGTGATTCTTGAGCTCGAAAGGAATATTATTTTTGATTGTTTTTGTGATAACAGAATGATCTATAAGCATTAAATATTTATTTAGGTGGTTTTGTATAAACATGAAAATTTTTCCAGTATCTTTACGTCCAGATTTTATCATCTGGCTCATCATCGGGTTTTTTATGATTAGCGGGGTACTCCCTGTCTATGCCAGCGGCACGGTCAGCTTGAAAAAACCACCGGCTTCACTGGAAGAATGGTATAAACCAGCGAACAAGCGACAGGTATGGTTACACACCATGTTTCGATTGCGTCGTGAAATGCAGGCCATTGCCGTGTACGCAAAAAACAATGATCAGGAAGCGATGCTGAAATGGATAAAACGTCTGGATAAAGACTACAATAAAATTACCAGTATGGTGCCGGAATGGGAAGAAGAAATTAAGCCCAGGTTAATACCCGATCTTAAAATGTTTGCAGAAAAAGGCGATGCTTTGCGTGTTGATAAAACACTGAAAATGATCAAGCGCACCTGTGATGACTGTCACACCCAATACCAACCACTGGTCACGGCCACCTACCGTTCTCCTTTTTATAACGATATCAAGCTGAAAGATGGTAATGGCAAGACACAAAGTTTTGATGACAACATGGATCAGCTGTCCCGGTCGGTTAATCGAATCCTCATCGCTCTGGATGATGGTCATAATGCTGTAGCTTTACAGGCTAGCCAGAAGTTTGTGGATCAATTGCAGACACTGGGCAGCAGTTGCAGCAGTTGTCATAAAGACGATGACTATCCACATGAACGCATATTGGGCAAAGATACTGGACAACGTTTTAAAAAGCTGCAGGCAAATATTAAACAGGGGCTGGTGAAAGATAGCCAGAAATTAATGGGCGAAATTGCCGTTACAGTTTGTGCGCGTTGCCACAATACCCATCGTATTGTTTCTGATTTGCGTAATGCCTTGTTGCCTGATGAATAAAGTAGGCAGTATTGGCGCTTGTGTATAAGTCAGTATTTCATCTGACAGACAGTGCCAGAGATTGCAATGGCTGAATTCGACACTTAAGAGAAGTTGGCAATTTGCAGTTATCAGTTGGCAGTAAAAGCAAAACCAGTGTTTTTGCCAGGCAGATCGCGGCTTTTAAGTGCTTTTTTTTTTAACTGCAAACTGCCAACTGATAACTTCCAACTTCTCTTTATGACCGA
>JAFLJY010000186.1 GCA_022712755.1 Gammaproteobacteria bacterium | reverse complement strand
GCAACCACTGACTGCGCGTATGATGGTGATTGCCGATATTTTTGAGGCGTTAACTGCGTCGGATAGGCCCTATAAAAAAGCAAAAACTTTAAGTGAGTCACTTCGTATATTAAGTTTTATGCGCAACGATAAACACATTGATCCTGATTTGTTTGAGCTGTTTTTACGCAGTGGAGTTTATTTACAATATGCCAATAAATTTCTTTCGCCAGAGCAGATTGATGAAGTCAATATTGATGATTATCTATCCTGAAAATTTTGTTTTTTGCTGATTAAGAAATATAAAAAGGTTTGTTTGAATGGATAATATTAATCACACTTTGCCGATTGAAGAAAAAATCAATATAAGCTCCCATGCTTTCGGTTTTATTTTAAGTCTTGTGGCATTGGGGCTTCTTGTTAGACATGCAGCCATCAATGGAAGTGTCTGGCATATTGTTAGTTTCAGTGTTTTCGGCTTGAGTTTAATTATTTTGTATGCAGCATCGACTGCTTACCACAGTGCTAAAAACCCTGCACTAAGAAATAGATTAAGAGTGTTAGATCACGCTACCATATATATTCTCATCGCTGGAACTTATACGCCATTTACTCTTATAACATTAGGTGGCGCAGTTGGCTGGACAATTTTCAGTGTTTCCTGGGCGATGGCTTTTATTGGCATAATTTTGAAAATATTTTTTACTGGATCGTATGATTTAATTTCGACAATATTGTATGTATTTATGGGCTGGATAATTCTCTTTGCCCTGGAACCATTAATTAATAACTTGCCTTCTGCTGGTTTGTTCTGGCTTGTTGCCGGTGGCGTGGCGTATACAGTCGGTGCCATTTTGTACAGCATAAATACTATAAAATTTAACCACGCTATTTTTCATGTGTTAGTTTTGATTGGCAGTGGTTGCCATTTTGTGTCGATATATTTTTACGTGTTGCCTGCTGCGTGAGTTAATTTATTCATTATTTTCAGTTGCTGCCGAAACATCCTCATCAACAACTCAATATTTTTCAGCCCCGGATAATTTGCTCGAGTGATAAATGCGATTCTTCGGTGTGGGCCGGGTTCATTCAGGTGAGCGGCTTTTAATTCCGAATTGCCTGACAGCAATTGCTCAAGCGCCATGGCGGGCACTAGTGTGGTTCCCATCCTGCCAGCGACCATTTGCACCAGTGTATTCAGGCTGGTGGCTGCTAAAGATGAGTCGATTTCACTTGCTGGCAGCTTGCAGGCAGCCAGTGCGTGATCTTTTAAGCAATGCCCATCCTTCAATAACATCAGACGGCTTTGTTTAAGTTCAGCGCTGCTCAGTTCTTTTTGCAGGACAAGTGGGTCTTCTCGATGCGCTATCCAGTAAAAATCTTCCTGCCAGAATTCAAAGCTAAGTAAACCTTCGATATTAAACGGTAATGCAAGGATGGCGGTATCAAGCTCGCCGTTTGTAACCTTTTGCACCAGCACCTGTGATTGCTCTTCAATGATGCGCAATTGAAAATCAGGATATTGCATACGGACTGCTGGCAGAACGCCTGGCAGAAGGTAGGAGCCAATGGTGGGGATGATGCCGAGTGACATAGGATAGCTCAATGGTGCGGTTAAAGCCTGACCCAGCTGGTAGAGATCATCCATCTGGATTTTAATTTTGTACGCTTTTTCCAGGCTTAACTTACCAGTTGAGGTAATGAGCACTCTTTTGTTGTCACGTTCAAAAATCTGGAAGCCAAGCTGTTTTTCCATATCTGTAATCGCTGTGCTCAGTGCCGATTGCGAGACAGAACAAAGCTCGGCGGCTTTCCTGAAATGCAGGGTTTTCTCCACTGCCAGTATGTAGGTTATTTGTTTTAATGAGATCATTTTATGTGATTTTTCAAAAAGTTCGTGTGACACAGGATTTTGAGACACGCCGTATATGACCCACATGGATGTGGGAAGTGCGGAAAATGCAGGAGCAATTTTCAGCCATCCGCATGTTAATCAAAGCTAGGCTTGACGGTAGCATCCATGCTACCGACAGTCTCAAAATCTTGTGGCACACGGACTTTTTGATGCTTTACCATTTTATGTTCTAAAAAATAGATCGTAATTATCTATTATATTCAATTTACTGGAATCATTAAACCCCTTAATCTTCATATCAGTGGTGAGGCGAGTGTCGCATCTGATTTTAAATCCAACTAAGAGAAACGATATTATGAGTATGATCAACAAATCAATTCCTGAATTTTCGGCTGAGGCTTTTCATAACGGTGAGTTCAAAACCATCACTACGGAAGACGTGAAAGGAAAATGGTCAATCTTCCTGTTTTATCCCGCAGACTTTACATTTGTTTGCCCAACTGAGTTAGAAGACATGGCCGCTCATTATGAACAGCTGCAGCAACTTGGTGTGGAAGTGTACGCGGTATCTACTGATACCCATTACTCACACAAGGCATGGCACGACATCAGTGAGGCAATTGGCAAGATCACCTATCCTATGATTGGTGATCCAACCGGCACCATTACTCGCGGCTTTGATGTGATGATTGAAGAGGAAGCACTGGCGTTACGCGGTACATTCCTGGCGAACCCTGAGGGCATTGTCAAAGTTGCAGAAATCCACGACCTGGGCATCGGTCGCTCTGCCAAAGACATGGTGCGTAAGGTTAAGGCTGCACAGTATGTAGCCGAGCATGACGGTGAAGTTTGTCCAGCAGCCTGGGAAGAAGGCCAGGATACTTTGGCGCCCAGTCTTTCACTGGTTGGAAAAATCTAATCAGAGTAGTTAACGCTATTAATTAGCGGGCAACATGGGTTGTCCGCTAATATAAATAAAGGTGAAACATGTTAAGCAAAGAAATTAAAGAAGCCCTCATGGGTTACACCGCAAACATGAAGAACAAGGTCACGTTTGTGGTGCAAACTGGTGAGCATGAAAAGCGGTCCGAGTTGATTAAATTCCTGTCTGACTTCGCAAAGGTTTCAGTCAAAATTAATGTTGAACAACGTGATATGGCCGGTCAGTTAAGAAGCCCTGTTAGTTTTTTGTTAGAAGTTGACGGTAAAGCCAATGGCATTCAGTTTAGTGGTGTCCCCAGTGGACATGAGTTTAACTCGCTGGTACTGGCTGTATTGCACTCTTCTGGCACAGCGTTGAAGCTGGATGACAGTCTAAAAGATATGATTGCCAGCGTAAGTGAGAAACTGAAGTTTGAGGTTTATGTCAGCCTGAGTTGCCATAACTGTCCGGATGTGGTGCAGGCACTCAATCAGTTTGCCACCATCAGCCCGAATATTACAACCGAGACCATCGATGGAGGGGTTTACCCTGATCTCATTGAAAAAAATAATATTCAGAGCGTGCCGACGGTTTTGCTAAATGGCGAAGTGTTTGCAAATGGCAAGGTTGATACCGCGCAGTTACTGGATAAATTGAAAAAGAAATACCCGAATATTAGTGCCAGTGCACCAGAGCAAGCATTGCCTTTGCAAGATGTGACGGTAATTGGTGGCGGTCCTGGTGGCGTGTCAGCAGCTATTTATGCTGCACGCAAGGGACTCAAAGTAACCATGATTGCCGATCGCTTTGGTGGTCAGGTGAAAGATACATTGGCTATTGAAAATCTCATTTCTGTACCTAAAACAACAGGCCCCGAGCTTGCCAATGCATTGCAGGCGCATTTGAATGAATATGATATCACCATGAAACAGCACTTTCGGGTCGAGCGCGTGGAAAAAGGCGATATCAAGACCATACATCTGTCATCGGGAGAACAAATAGAAACAAAAACGCTGATTATTGCAAGCGGCGCAAAATGGCGTGAACTGGGTGTTCCGGGTGAGAAGGAAAATATCGGTAACGGTGTTGCCTATTGCCCGCACTGTGACGGCCCGTTTTTTAAAGGTAAAGATGTTGCTGTTATCGGTGGCGGTAATTCTGGTATAGAAGCCGCCCTGGATCTTGCCAGTATTGTTAAATCTGTGACGATTTTTGAATTTCTGCCAGAGTTAAAAGCGGACAGTGTACTGCTGGATCAGGTGAAAGCCAGGGATAATATCAGCATTCAAAAAAATGTTGCCGTGAAACAGATTATTGCTGAAACCGGCAAAGTTACTGGTATAGAATATCAAAGCCGTGCAACGGACGAGAACCACACTAAAAATCTTGATGGTGTCTTTGTGCAGATTGGATTGTTGCCTAATAGTGGCTTCTTAAAAGGCGTAGTTGAATTGAGCCAATACGGTGAAGTCGTGATTGATGAACGAGGGCAGACAAGTGAAGCAGGCATATTTGCCTGTGGTGATGTAACCACCGTGCCATACAAACAAATCATTATTGCAATGGGAGAAGGCGCGAAGGCTTCATTGGCTGCATTCGATTATCTGTTGATGAATTCAACTGTTGAACAGCTGGCCGCGTGAAGCTATGCACTTTAATGCGTGGCTTTTATCGGTATACAGTCGTAGGTCGTGTTAGGCGCTTATGTCCATGGATGGACGGTATATAGAAAATGCAGGAGCAATTTTCTTGTTTTGCCGTAACACGACAAAACCAGACAAAATGATAAGCACTGGTTTCTGTAGTTTTGTCGGGTTACGCTATCGCTAACCCGACCTACGAAACGATGAATTATCTGAGTTAATGATTGAGCTCCCCCTCTTAATACTGGTAATGTTTTTCCTCATCAAATTTTCGTCGTAAATCTCTTAATATTAGATAAACCCATGGCCATAACAGTGTGCTGGTAATGGTAGGCATAAAATAGGTCCAGCTGTCAGGTGCGTGGCCTAACATGCCGTTCACCCATAAAGTGAGCAGTTGTTTTAACAATAACAGGAAGAAAATAACGATTGCCTGCTGCAACAGCGATGCCACTCGCAGGCGTTGATGTTGCAGGTGTATGACATAAATAACCAATACCATTCCTATGGCATGTTGCCCCATTAATGTGCCATAGCTTACGTCCAGTAGTAAACCAGCAAGCCATGCCATGGTGACGCCAATTCTTGTGGGCAGCGCCATTGCCCAGTAAATTAATACCAGCGTTACCCAGTCGGGTCTAAACTCAACCATCCAGTCTGGCAGTGGCATGATAGCAAGCATGAAAGCAACAATAATAGTGACTAAACCGATGCGCAGCGTTTTGTTCATTGTGCCTTATTCATCGTATGGCTTATTGTATGGCTCATTGTATTGGCTCATGCTGTTGCGTTGCTGGTTTATTTTGTTCTGACTGCTGGTTTGTATTTTTATCGATATCAGTATCGTCAGCAGTCCTCTGAGTTGGCTCTTTTTCATCCAGTGTTACTATAGAGTTATCTGCTTTTTCAGGCGGATTGTTACGCCATACCAGTAATACTTCCCGGCTTTTATCGAGTTGTGCCAGTGGCATGGCGATAATATCGGCAAAAGGTTCGCCGGCAGGGCGTTCAACTTTAGTAATGCGAGCGACTGGATAATTGGGCGGAAAAACACCGCCAAGACCAGAAGTGATTAAGGTGTCACCCTCCTGTACATCAACATTATGTGGCAGGTGACGTAATATAAGCTGCTCCATTTTACCGGTGCCAAATGCGTTGCTGCGTAATCCGGTACGGTCGATTTGCACCGGTATTGCATGACTGGCATCAGTAATTAACATTGCTGTTGAAGACAGCGGGCTAACATGAACAATTTGTCCCATAATGCCCTGTGCGTCGATGATAGGTTGACCACGATAGACATCATGGTTGCTGCCTTTGTTGAGTATGATTAATTGTCGAAAAGGGTCAATGTCGACATTGATGATTTCTGAAATAAGTAAACGTTCGGTGATTTTTGGGGTAGCACTTAATAGTTCGCGTAAGCGTTCATTTTCTTTTTCCAGGATACCCAGTTTTTGTAATTGCACACGATTTTCCAGGTGCCGTGCAGCAAACTGTCGATTTTTTTCAAGCAGAGTTTGCCTGCTGCTAAACACTTCATCAGACCAGTAATAAAGGCGAATGGGTAAATCAATGGTGTATTGCAGTGGATAGATAACATTGGAAAGTGTACTGCGGACGATTTCCAGGGACTGCCATCTATGGTCTACAGTCATTAAAATGATGGAGGCAAGCACAAGTACAGCCATGCGAAAGGTTGCAGATGGGCCACGGGTGAATAGTGTTTGCATGCTTTATTAATTACGAATTACGAATTACTAATTACGAATGGCAAAGTGATACATTTTTTTCTGGGTTGGTGTTGGTTGTGTGGGGCACCCTGTTTTATCAAACCACAACTTCAGGCAGTATCACGCTGTTTTTAATTAGTACACGTAATTAATGAAGCTATTCAACAGCGAGGAAATCGCCTCCGTGCTGGTCAATCAGTTCAAGTACACGGCCACCGCCACGTGCGACACAGGTGAGTGGGTCTTCTGCCATCACCACAGGCAGGCCGGTTTCTTCCATAATAAGGCGATCGATGTCTCGTAATAATGAACCGCCACCGGTTAACACAATACCACGTTCAGCCACATCGGCACCGAGTTCAGGCGGGGTTTGTTCCAGTGCGGTTTTTACCGCACCAACGATGCCGTGCAGTGGTTCCTGCAGGGACTCAAGAATTTCATTGCTGTTAAGTGAAAAACTGCGTGGGATACCTTCTGACAGGTTGCGACCTTTGACCTCAATTTCTAATAAATCTTTGCCGGGATAAGCTGTGCCGATTTCGTGTTTAATTCTTTCTGCGGTGGCTTCACCAATCAAAATGCCGTAATTACGGCGCACGTAATTAGTAATGGCATCATCAAACTTGTCACCGCCAACACGGATAGAGGCGGCATAAACAATGCCGTTTAATGAAATGACTGCCACTTCCGACGTGCCGCCGCCGATATCAAGTACCATCGAGCCTTTGGGTTCATCAACCGGCATACCTGCGCCAATTGCTGCTGCCATGGGCTCATCGATCAAATAAACTTTACGGGCACCTGCGCCAGCAGCCGATTCACGTATTGCGCGGCGTTCAACCTGAGTTGCGCCGCAGGGAACACAGATCAATACCCGTGGACTGGGGCGTAAGATTTTGCTTTCATGCACTGAACGAATGAAGTGCTGAAGCATTTTTTCGGTAATATTAAAGTCGGCAATCACGCCGTCACGCATTGGCCGGATGGCGGTAATGTTTTGCGGCGTACGCCCCAGCATGCCTTTTGCCGCTTTGCCATAAGCTTCAATGCTTTTGGGGCCGCCAGGGCCACGATCCTGACGGATAGCAACAACGGAGGGTTCATCGAGAACAATGCCTCGACCGCGAGCGTATATCAATGTATTGGCAGTACCAAGATCAATTGATAAATCGTTGGAAAACATTCCCCGGAAACGATTCATAAACATGTGTGCAGGCCTTTTTATTTTCTACAAGGGGGTTTCATCTAGATCTGCCTGACGTGTAAAGCAGGTCGGCATGTTGGACGTTGCGAGAACCCTTAATTTGTATAATGTGTGTGTTTTTATATAACTGTTTATCGAATAATAGAGTTTTATATCAAAATTACCACGATTACAGGCGACTTCTCAATAAGTCCGTGCGTATATAGTTCTGAGGCACGCCGTAAATACGTCCCTGTAGGCTTGACGGTAGCATTCATGCTACCGACAGTCTCATCACTATATACGCACGGACTTATTGAGAAGATACGATTACAGTGTGTGTGGCGCGTACTGTATCAATCAGACAGCTGCACCGCAAGGTTTATCGGTATAAGGCTTTGAATATGCCTAAAAATGGCTGGAATAACCCTTTCTGGCTATTTTATCGGTTGTTTAAGTAGAGCTAATAAGCAAAATGTGGTACTTTTCCGCCTCGATTTACCGGTAATATCGGTGTTCAATTATTGGAGTTTTTCATGTCAATCGATGTTGATGAAGTTACAAAAATAGCCAAACTGGCTTGTCTAAGCGTGAATGAAGATGATGTTCAGTCTTATGCCACCAATCTATCAAACATTCTTGACCTGGTGGCGCAGATGGATGAGGTAGATACCAGCGGCGTGACACCGATGTCGCATCCGTTTGATGCAGTGCAACGGTTGCGCGAAGATGTGGTCACCGATTTTGATCGTCGTGAAGACTTTCAGGCGATTGCACCAAAAACAGAAGATGGCCTTTACCTTGTGCCTAAAGTAATAGAGTAAACAGGAAAACACATGAACAGTAATTACCATACAAAAACCGTTACTGAATTGTCGGCGATGTTGCAGGCCGGTGAGGTCAGTAGCGTTGAGTTAACCCGGTATTTTCTCGACCGCATTAAAAGCAGCGACGACAAACTAAACAGTTTTATTACCATTTGTGAACAGCAGGCGTTAGCACAGGCGGCCGAATCAGATGAAAAATTAAAAGCCGGTAACGCACCGGCATTGACTGGCGTGCCGATTGCACACAAAGATATTTTTTGTACAGACGGTGTGAAAACCAGTTGTGCCTCAAAAATGCTGGATAATTTTATTTCACCCTATGACGCCACTGTGGTGAAAAATATGCGTGCTGCGGGCGTGGTAATGCTGGGTAAAACCAATATGGATGAATTTGCCATGGGGTCATCCAACGAGACCAGTTATTACGGTGCAGTAAAAAACCCCTGGAATTTAGCTGCCGTTCCCGGTGGTTCTTCCGGTGGTTCGGCAGCAGCCGTAGGCGCACGTTTGGCACCGGCAGCTACTGGTACCGATACTGGTGGCTCGATTCGCCAACCGGCGGCCTTTTGTGGTATTACTGGTTTAAAACCAACCTATGGTCGAGTTTCCCGATTTGGCATGATCGCCTTTGCTTCCAGTCTCGATCAGGCAGGCCCTATGGGACAAAGCGCCAGCGACTGTGCATTATTATTGAACGCGATGGCGGGTTTTGATGAAAAGGACTCCACCAGTATTGAAAAAGCGGTGCCTGACTATTCAGCTGATCTCAATAAACCACTGCATGGTTTACGCATCGGCCTGCCAAAAGAGTATTTTAATATAAAAGACGGTGGCATGGATGCGGCTGTTGAAGCGGCAATTAACACCGCGTTGGATCAATACAAAGCCATGGGCGCCGAGTTAATTGACATTGAACTGCCTAATAGCGCTTTGTCCGTACCTGTTTATTATGTGGTTGCACCGGCAGAATGCTCGGCTAACCTGTCACGTTTTGATGGTGTGCGTTATGGTTATCGTTGTGACAACCCGAAAGACTTAAATGATTTATACACCCGTTCGCGTGGTGAAGCTTTTGGTATGGAAGTGCAACGCCGGATTATGGTTGGCACGTACGCTCTGTCATCCGGTTATTATGATGCCTATTATTTAAAAGCACAAAAGTGCCGGCATTTAATCAGTGATGACTTTAAAAAGGCTTTTGAAAAAGTGGATGTCATCATGGCACCAACAACGCCGGCAACGGCATTTAATATTGGTGAAAAAACTGATGATCCGATAGCCATGTATCTGTCCGATATTTTCACCATAGCGGTTAATCTTGCGGGTATACCGGCGATGTCTATTCCGGTTGGTTTTGCTAAATCAAGTACGGGTGAAACTATGCCAGTGGGGTTGCAGATTATGGGCAATTATTTTGCAGAAGCAAAACTGCTCAACGTGGCGCACCAGTATCAGCAACAAACCGACTGGCATAAACAAATGCCTGAGGAGTTTAAAGCATGAGTAATCTAAGCGTGAACACTGGATCGGGTTCATGGGAAGTGGTTATCGGCCTGGAAATACATGCGCAGTTAGCCACTAAATCAAAAATATTCTCTGCTGCCAGTACTGCTTATGGTGCAGAACCTAACACCCAGACCAGCGTGGTGGACATTGCCTTGCCTGGCGTGCTGCCAGTGTTAAATAAAGAAGCAGTACATATGGCTGTTAAATTCGGCATGGCGATTGGTGCAGAAGTGGCAGATCGCTCCGTATTTTCACGGAAGAATTATTTTTACCCTGATTTGCCAAAAGGTTATCAAATTTCACAATTTGACTTACCGATAGTTGGCACAGGTTCAATTGATATAGAGCTGGAAAATGGCGAAATAAAAACCATTGGCGTAACCCGCGCGCACCTGGAAGAAGATGCCGGAAAGTCCTTGCATGAAGATTATGCAGGTATGACTGGCATTGATTTAAACCGTGCGGGTACACCACTGCTGGAAATCGTTTCAGAACCCGATATGCGCAGCGCAAAAGAAGCTGTTGCCTATATGAAAAAGATTCATACCCTGGTGCAGTACATCGGTATTTGTGACGGCAATATGCAGGAAGGTTCTTTTCGTTGCGATGCTAATGTTTCAGTGCGGCCAAAAGGCCAGCAGGAATACGGCACCCGTGCCGAACTGAAAAATATTAACTCCTTCCGCTTTGTCGAACGCGCCATCAATATCGAAGTTGAACGGCAGATTGATTTAATTGAAGACGGCGGTGAAGTGGTACAGGAAACCCGGCTTTATGACTCAGTAAAAAATGAAACCCGTTCCATGCGCAGCAAAGAAGAAGCCAATGATTACCGTTACTTCCCGGATCCGGATTTACTGCCGGTAATGATTACTGAGCAGTATCGTCAACAGGTTAAAGCTGAGTTACCTGAATTGCCCGAGCAAAAACAACAGCGATATATGGATGAGCTAGGGCTGTCTGCCTATGATGCGGGGGTTATCACCGCGTCATTGCCATTAGCTGACTACTTTGATGTGGTGAGTGAAAAAACCGCTGATGCAAAATTATCAGCCAACTGGATAACCGGTGAATTATCCGCCCGTCTTAATCGTGAGGAAGTCGATATTCAGCATAGTCCGGTTAATGCTGAAGCTTTTGCCCAGTTATTAAAATGCTTAAAAGATAATACCATTTCAGGAAAAATAGCCAAAGATGTGCTTGATGCTATGTGGAACGGTGAGGGTAGTGCGGATGAGATTATTGAAAGTAAAGGTTTAAAGCAGATTACTGATACCGGCGCGATTGAAGCCTTTGTTGATGAAGTCATCGCCAACAATGCATCACAGTTTGAAGAGTTAAAAGGTGGTAAAGATAAAATGATGGGTTTCTTTGTTGGTCAGGTAATGAAAATGTCTAAAGGCAAAGCCAATCCGGCGCAGGTGAATGAGCTTATTCGTAGCAAGATGAAGTAGTAAAAAATTATTATTTTCCACAGATGAACGCAGATAAACACAGATTTTTTTCGCCTTCGCCTATGGCGAAGTTAAAACTGATGCTTTTATCTGTGTTTATCTGCGTTCATCTGTGGATAAAATGTTTTTAGGGATTGATATATAAATGAACGAATCAGAATTTCAGGCAATCGCCGAACAAACCATCGAAGATATTCAGGATGCGATTGATAATAGCGGAGCAGATATTGATTACGATGAAATCGGTGGGGTGCTAACGCTGGAGTTTGAAGATGGCAGTAAAATCATATTCAGCAAGCAAGGTGCAATGAATCAGTTGTGGGTAGCGGCCAGGTCTGGCGGTTTTCATTTTGATTATGATGAAAATAACCAGCAGTGGCTATGTGATAGCGGTGACAATGAAGAACTATATAAAATGCTATCACGCCTGGCCACGCAGCAGGGCGGTAAAGAAGTTAGTCTATCAATAATTTAGTTGTAACAGCCCGAGTTAAATTTGACACTATGAGGGATTATCATGAGTTTTAAAAAAGCTGGAATATTATTCATTTGTTTAGCCGGTTCTTTGTTGGCACAGCCAGTTACCGCTATTGCGGGTGCCGATAGTGGCTTTTATATTGGTGTTGGTACGGGAGATGCTACGCTGGATGAGGGCGGTGTAGACGGTAGCGATACCGGCTATAAAGTCTTTGCCGGATACAATATTGGTTTTATTCCCCTGGTTGATTTTGCAGTTGAAGCTTCTTATGTTGATTTCGGTAGTTCTGTTACTGGCAGTGTCGATGTAAGTGGTATAAATGCATTTGGTCTGGTAGGTGCAAGCTTCGGTCCTTTTGGAGTATTTGCCAAGGCAGGTATGATTAATTGGGATATAGACACCAGCTCTGGTTCTGAATCAGCAATTGATGCTGCTTATGGAGTCGGTGCAAGATTTGCAATTGGTTCTTTTGCAGTACGTGCAGAATACGAAGTTTATGACCTGAATACTGATCTTGAAATGATTTCGATTAGTGGTGTTTTTACATTTTAGATTTGCGCAGTAGTCGAAAAAATCACGGTATTATTAATGGAGCAGATGAAAAGGATACGTCTTGATTAGTGACATACAACGGTCATGGGCGAATCTGAAATCAAAAAATATTAACGTTGCAGATTTACAGACGACTTTACTGACGCTACGAAAAATAACGGCATTATTTGACTCTTAGTGCTTCACAAATTTTATTGTGCCCGAGTGTAGTGGTCTGGTGCAATCAGAGGCTTAAAAGTGTCATTACATATATTTAATACAGAAAGTACAGCCCTGGTTGTATGGCCAGAATAAGACGTGTTTCCGTCTTATTCGTTCATCCCTGAACTTTTTTCCAGGCTGCTACTTCTTATGCGTGCCATCGCACATTGGCTTATTTTCAGACCGGTGACAGCAGCATAACCATACAGTCTTTTTTTCTTCAAGGGTAAATTCTACCGGTGTTATATCGCTGTCTTTATGTGAGCCATCACAAAATGGTTGGGTTTTAGATTTTCCGCATGCACACCACCAATACGCTCCTGCTTCAAGTTCAACTTCATAAGGCTCATTTTTAGGGCTAATAGCTTCTGACATGATTTTCTCCTGTTTATTGAGATATTGTTTTATAGTTATGGTTTGATATTAAAGAGCGTTATTTTTTACTGAGCTTAAAGAATATTTGCCATCACCTAAGCCTATTTGTGCAAGTGCCATAATAGACAGTATCAAAGGGTATTCCCAGCCACCGCCTGCATTGCTAAACAACCATCCGCTGGAAAAATGTGCCCATGTTGCTCCAAGTAAAACGGGAAGAACCAGTGCGGAAAATGCGCGTGTCCTGATGCCGAGAACTAGCGCAATTCCGGCCACTGCTTCAACCGCGAAAACCGCATAAGCAAAAATACCGGGCAGACCGATGGAAGCAAAAAATTGTGCGGTACCGGGCAGGGTGAATACCATCAGTTTCAGATAAACGCTGTGTGCCAGTAACACGCTACCTAAAGTAACCCTGAGAATAAACGTTGCGACTTCAGGGTTGAGCAGGCTTTCAATGGATGGTTTGTTGATAGTTGAATGACTTGTGAGTGTGTTATTCATGTTGAGTATCTCCGTCTGTTTAATTAATTGTTTGTTTACTTACGGCTTAAGTATGGTCATTGCAAATATGAAAGTAAATTGGCAATATATGCAAGATGAAATTGCAAAGACGCAAGCGGCAAAAGAGAGAATAACGCATGGACTGGAATGCATTAAAAATGTTTTTAGCCATTGCCGATAGCGGAACGCTTTCGGGGGCTGCAAAAACGCTGGAAGTGAACCACTCAACCGTTTTCAGGCAGTTAAATACCTTTGAAGATGATATAGGTGGGCGTTTGTTTGAGCGCTTAAACCACGGTTATGAACTCACGCCCATGGGTGAAGAGCTGCTGATAGAAGCCAAAAAAATTGCACTGTCATTTGATGACATGGAGCGTCATATCGTCGGTAAAGATATTCAGCCTAAAGGCACTGTTAAAATAACCGCGCCAAATAACATTGCTTACCGTTATCTGCCGCGTTATCTCACAGCGTTTAATAAAACTTATCCCGATATTCATATTGAATTATTGATCAGTAATCTTGAATTTAATATGACCAACCGCCAGGCGGATATCGCTGTACGTGCGACTCCTGCACCGCCAGAACATCTTATTGGACGGAAAGTCAGGGCAATAGGATGGAGTGTTTATGCTGGTAAAGTCTACAAAGATAAATACGGCTGGCCTAAACATATAAACCAGTTGAAAGACCATACAATGATAGGTGCCAGCGGCAGTATAAAAAATCTGCCTGCGTATGTCTGGTTAGAAAAAAAATTATCACAACAAATAAAGATACGTTGTGATGAATTAACAGCAATTGCGTCATTTGTTGAAGCAGGGCACGGGCTGGCAATATTACCCGATGATCAGCAACGACCGGCGTTAATAAAATTGTTCTCTTTTGATCCGGGTGAGAGCAGTGATTTATGGTTACTGACTCATCCTGATTTAAGGCATGTAGAAAGAATAAGGCTGGTGATGGCGCATTTAGCGTCATCTTTCGCCGAAGAGAAAGTGATATAGCTTTATAGAAACAGTGCCTTAAACTTTTTTAGCTGATGACTTTGGCTACAAATCCAGTCAGCTTTTAATGTATAGTGCTTCTACTGCATCCTTTACGCTGTTTTTTTTAAGGTTAAAGGGATGAATAACACGAACTTTGTATTTTCTTGTTTAAATCACGGAGAAACCATGAGTGAAGAAATTATTAAAAACCTGGGTCCACTGGCACCCCTTGTCGGCACATGGCAAGGTGATAGTGGTATTGATGTATCCAGGATTCACAGCAAAGAAACAGAAACTAAATACCGTGAAAAAGCCGTGTTTATTCCTATTGGACCGGTCAACAACGGACCACAAAAACTCTATGGTTTGCGTTACTCAATGACAGCGTGGCCGCTTGATAGTGACGATGCTTTTCATGAAGAGCTGGGATACTGGTTGTGGGATAAAAAGAATGGTCAGGTATTAAAAACCTTGATGGTGCCTCGTGGTGTTACGGTTAATGCTGGAGGTTGTGTGGATGAAGACAGTAAAAGTTTTCGACTGGAAGCTGAGTGTGGTTCTGAAACGTATGGTGTTATGTCTAATAAATTTTTAGATGAAACGTATAAAACAAAAAATTACAGTGTGGATATAGAAATCCATGAAGATGGACGGTTTAGCTATAAACAGGATACACAGTTGTGGATTCCCATTAATCAGGCAATATTTCATCACACTGATCAGAATACGTTAGAGAAAATTTAGTCTAATATTGTTTCCATAAATGCACGAGCTGAAATAACCGACGCATTATCTGGTGGGTTGCTTAGTAGTAGTTTATCGCCTGTTATTAGCACAGTATTATTTGCTTGCAACAATAAATCCCATAAATGGTTGTCACCTGAATCAGGTGCTTGATGTTTTTTTTGAGGTTCTCGCCAAATAGCGTTGGCGGTGATTTCACTTAATAATTGATCCACTTCTTTTTCAGCAAGTTTATGCAACTGCTGGATTTTTGAGCGCATCATTACGCTTCTATATTCCTGCAATAAAGCAGGGGATAAAACATACATAAAATCAGCACTTAACATTGTATCGAGAATTTTTACAGTGGGGCTGTTTTTGTCAGAACATATCAGACCGGCAATCAATACATTGGTATCAATAATAAAAACCTGTGGTTTCATTGCTGGCGTGACTGCTCTGTTTCATCTAAAGCAATCTTTGTGGCTTCTTGCTCACTAAGATGGGCATTGATTCTTGCTTGTTTAACTAATTTACGGGCGCTGCTCATAGGTTGAATGCCACGTAATCGCAAGCCTTCTTCAATTATGTTGCCAATGGTGCGCCCTGTTCTTGCAGCGGTTTCTTTCAGAGCCTGATGAATTTCATCACTTACTGTAATTGTTAGTCTGCTCATGCAATAGTACCGAGTAATAGTTGGTGTTAGTGCATGATAGCACCAACGCACCATGCGGTACAGTGAGTCATAGAGGTATCCTGGAGTAAATCAGGCTCTTATTACAATTAATTTGTATTTTTTAAAATCTGTCCAGCATTTCAACATCAAAAGCATCGGTCGATAAACTCAAACCCGCAGCTAACATGCGTTTATCAAGTTGTTTGATTTTGCTGTTCAATTCAGCCATGGTGATGGTATTGTCATCCAGCTCATACAATTGTTTTGAGCCGCGATATTGAAAATTCATGATAATCATTGCATTGTGCTGATCTTGTTTAATCTTCGCTTCTTCAAGTTGAGATTCAATCTTTTTTTGTTTGCGATGTATCTTATTTAAAATTTGTTTTAAATCCCACACATACACCACTTCCAGCATAAAAGGGTGATGGCGAAATTTAGTTAGAATAAAAACCACGGTTGTGGCAGCAATGGCTAATCCTGACAGGTTAAACCAGAAGTGCGATTCGCCTTCTGTGCCGAAAAGTTGAATGATTAGTGTTGAAGTAACAAGTGTTATGGCCAAAAGCGCAACAGCAATGCTGGCAAATACGATTTTAAGGTGTTTGCTGTACCTGGACTTATTTATATTTATCAATTGCATGAAATACACTCGATGCTGTTTGTGGTGAGAAGAATTTTGATTCGTGGTGCATTATACTTCAAGGTGCGGTTATACGTGCTTAGGTAACAGGCTGAATTACCACTATATCTAGCAATTGGTTTTATATGCTATCAAAACAGCAAAGAAAGTTTCGAGATGATTTTCTGTCACCATTAAAGCAACGGCTTTTTTATTTCAACAACCTGCCGATGGCTTTGATCAGCGGAATCAGGCTAATTTATTTAGATGAAGAAAAATCAATAACAGAAGTTCCTTTTCGATGGTGTAATAAAAACCCGTTTAAATCAATGTACTTCGCAGTGCAAAGTATGGCAGCCGAATTATCGACTGCTGCACCTGCTTTAATGGCGTTAAAAGGCAAGGGCGAAAATATTGCATTTATCATTGTTGATGTAAAAGCAGAGTTTCTAAAAAAGGCGCAATCCAAAATCACCTTTTCCTGTCTAGATTATGGCAAATTTGAAAAGGCTATTTCCAGCTTAGATAAATCAAACGATACTGTGGCAGTGACAGCTAAAACAGTTGGCAAAGATACGGATAATGATGATGTTGCAATCTTTTATTTTACCTGGTCTTTTAAAATAAGATCATAATCCGGCTATTTCAAAAAACAAAGTTACTGTCCACCCCTGACCAGGCGCACACTGTAATATTCGGAGCGATGACCGAAGTAGCTGTTGCCATGGTAGAAAACCAGGTACCACACATGTTTTTCATGGTAAGCATTGGGTGTGGAAGACCAATAATTAGAGCTTGCAGTTGCTGGGAATATAGTCGCGTTTATTGCAGGCTCATAACAATTTAACTCTGCTATGGAGGCTAGTTCTTTTACACCAGGCAAGCGCCAGTCAGTATAACTTGCGTAGCCCCCTCGTGTGTTAAGTCTTTCCGGTGTTTGCAGGGCGCTTTTCCAGGTATCGGTGTTTATTTCCCCTGTGCATGTTCCTGCTGACCATTTTTGCCCTTCAGAGCATACCTTCCACATTAGCCCTGATGTTTTATGGGTGACTGTACCATCGTTATTAACTGTAAAATCACTGTCTGGTGTGTCTTTCGGCTTGTCAGCTTTACAGGTTTGCGATGCAGCTGAAGTTGCAAATGAAAAAGTAAAAACGAGCAGTAGCACATGGATGTGGCGTTTACCTGCCTGCAGCAGGCAGGCGAACCAAAGAGGATGGAAAAATGAAATATACGGAATCTGGGGAAAGAGTTTTGATAGTAGGTTCATGCTTTTTACCTTGAATGTCACATTTTGAATACAGTATTGTTGTATGTCTGCGTAGTTATAAGCTATCAGTTTATTGAGAAAATCTTTGCCGTAGCGTAAACCCGTCACATACAAGCTAGTGTGATTTCCAGACTCATTTCTGGATAGTATTTAAAGGAAATATTAACACGAATAAAAAAGAAAATTCTAAACGGTACCCTGTTTGGTTTTTTTTGGAGTTGTTGGAGTTTTCAAAAAAGCATAAACAAAAATAATTGTTTAATAGTGATTTAGTTACCGTTGTTGTTTTATGTTTTGTTGTATCGTTCAGTGTTAAAACTATTTATTTACGTGGTGTTTTCTGATTTTTTTCACTCTGGTACAGTTAAAAATTATATTATGAATTTTTTACTTCGATGCTATATTTTTACATTTGTTTTATCACTAATGTTTACCTTAGTGGTGCCAGGGGATGCACTTGCTGCAGATAAGCCAAAAGGTGCGAATACTTACCTTACATTTTGCGGAGGTTGTCATGGCTTTGACGGTGAGCCAATTTATATCTATGCGCCTTCATTTTATTATGGGGATAGAATGCAGAAAAGTGACGCTGAGTTGTTGCAGAGTGTGTTGAATGGAACAAAAGGTATGCCGCACTGGGAGGGAAAATTGCCAGTTGAGGACTTACGTAATGCTATTGATTACTTGCGTTTAATGTATAAACGCTATAAAAAAGGTGAGCCTTCACGTCAGGAAGAGATGCCGGATGTACATTATTATTTTAAACCGACTGGTAAAGAGAATTTGGACTGGGTGACAGAATAAGCCCGTAGGCCGCAGGTTGGGGTGAGGGTCGAACCCCAACAGTAGTGGCACATGGAGGTGCCGTTATGTCCATGGATGGACGGCATTTCGCAA
>JAFLJY010000185.1 GCA_022712755.1 Gammaproteobacteria bacterium | reverse complement strand
TTTTCTAAAGTTTATACGATCCTGATTGCAGGCCAGGCTTTTCCACTGGAGATATTCCCGGGATACGAAGTTAGCAGTTCATTCTATGATGGCGTAATCCACAGCTATACGCCAAGTCTGCCTGAAATACTGTTAGGCTTTGGCGGCATCGCCTTAGCTCTATTTATTGTTGCCTTTGCACTGAAAGTTTTACGTTTCTTGCCAGCTTCACTTGCGGATTCAGTAGCAGACCCTCATTCTACAAAATAGATTCAAGCAACTCTAAAAACAAAAAAACTTTTGCCGCGAACAACGACAAGAACGCAAAGAACGCAAATTTTAAAAGCTTATAAAGGTTTTTTTTGCGTTCTTTGCGTTGTTCGCGGCAAATTTTTGTTTTTTCTGTAATCTATAAACTATGTCATCACGCATTTTCATCTCAGCCGCACACAAATCGTCTGGAAAAACCACAGTCAGCATTGGCTTGTGTGCTGCCTTAAAACAACGCAGTCTTGTCGTACAAAGTTTTAAAAAAGGCCCGGATTATATCGATCCCTACTGGTTAGCGCAGGCTACCGGTCGTAACTGTTACAACCTCGACTTTTATACCATGCAACGCGAAGAAATTCTCGTCCTGATGCATAATACAGCACACGATGCCGACATCAGCCTGATCGAAGGTAACAAAGGTCTGTATGATGGTCTTGACCTTGACGGTAGTAACAGTAATGCTGCACTGGCAACACTAACATCAACGCCAGTCATACTGGTATTAAATGCCCGCGGCATGACCCGCGGCATTGCGCCATTAATACTGGGTTATCAGGCATTTGATAAGAATGTAAGCATCAAGGGCGTTATCCTCAATCGACTGGGCGGTTCACGCCATGAAAATAAATTACGCAACGTCATCGAACATTACACAAATGTTGAAGTTGTTGGTGCCATACACAATGATGAACGCTTTGATATTGATGAACGTCACCTGGGTCTGGTACCCGGTCATGAAGATCCATTTTGCACACAGAAAATCGATTTGTTAGCTGATGCCATAAACGATCAGGTTAACCTGAACGCAGTACTTGCTATCGCAAATAAAACACAGGAATTACCTTCCGTTGAGATAACGCCTGAAATTAAAACAAAGCTGCAAGCACAACAAGGCACAAAACAAAAAAACAAAGATATAAAACTGGGGCTAGTTCGATGTTCTGCTTTCGGTTTTTATTACCCGGACGACCTGCAGGCACTGCAGGATGCAGGTGCCCAATTAATTGAAATTGACCCATGTCACGAAACAAAATTACCTGATATTGATGCCCTGTTCATTGGCGGCGGCTTTCCAGAAACCCATATGAATGAGCTGGAAGCCAATAAAAACTTACGCACTGAGATAAAATCAGCTATAGACAATGGCCTGCCAACCTACGCCGAATGCGGAGGATTAATGTATCTATCACGCTCTATTAGATGGAATAAAGAAGTCTGCCAGATGGTTGGTTGTATTGATGCCGACATTATTATGGAAAAAACCCCACAAGGTCGTGGTTATGTACAGTTAGAAGAGACAGAAAATAGCCCATGGCCTCAGACAACAACATTATCGACAACATCCCCTGCTAACAATAAAATAAGCAAACCCCATATCATTAATGCCCACGAATTTCATTATTCACGTTTCAATACCGTTGATAAAAATGTACAATTTGCCTACTCTGTAAAACGCGGCACAGGAATCAATGGGAAATCAGATGGTTATATTTATAAAAACCTGCTGGCAAACTATACCCACCAACGCAACACCTGGAATAACCCATGGGCACAGCGATTTATAAATTTTGCCCGATCATGTAAACAATCCCATAAACCCATGTCTTATAAATAACAAGCTATCACACAATACTATGATTACAATAACCCCGGCTGCGGCTGCACAAATTAAACTTTCTGCTGAACAGGGAAAAGCTGAAGGCATGGCGTTACGCATTGCCGCTTCCCGCAACGATGATAGCAGCATTCACTATGGTATGGGTTTTGATGATAGTAAAGCAGATGATACGACGATAACCGCAGATGATATCGAAATCATCGTATCTAAATCCAGCGCAGAACTATTAAAAGACACGACAATTGATTTTGTTGAGCTGGAACCTGGTAAATTCCAGTTCATTTTTATGAATCCAAACGATCCAAATTACAAACCACCTACTGCATAAGAAACCTCCATGGCAGAACAAACGTCATTCAAATGGAGCCCTTCATCACTTCTCCTGCTCTATCGAATAACCAGTTCGCTGAGTTCAGCCAATGAAGACAAACAAATTCTTCATGATTTTCTGATTCTATTAAAACAGCATTTTAATGCTACTGCCGGTTCTATACAGCTAATTACTGACGACGGCATGATGAACCTGATTGCCCACTTCGGCATCACCGAAGAACAGGCAAACAGTATTCAACATGCACCCATCGACGGACACCTGTTTAATTTTGAAACTAATGTCATCAATGAAATTCAAATTCGTCAAAGTAAACTGACTATCGACTCATTACCACCAAAACAACTCTGCATACCTGTCCGTTTTAAAATACGAACACTTGGGGTAATCAACCTTTATGTCAATGAAACCATAGACATAACTGAAGAACTTGCCTATTTATTACTCTCGATAGGGGCACATCTTGGTGAATCTATTGAACGCTCTTATAAAGAACATAAAAACCGGCAACAATTAATTAAAAATGAACGCAACATTATTGCTAATGAATTGCATGATTCACTAGCACAGACACTGGCATCGCTTCGCTTTCAGGTTCGCATCCTCGATCAGACAATTCAACCTGTCGGCAATTTCATGGCATTCAAAACCATCGAATCAGTAGAACATGCACTTGACGAAGCCACCACCGACCTGCGCGAACTTATCGCGCATTGCCGTGTGCCTATCGAACAACAGGGTCTGGTTCCAGCAATCAAACGTGCTGTAGAAAAATTCCGTAAAGATACCGGTATACACATTCTGCTCCAGTGTGAAGAACAGGTATTACAGTTACCCTCTAATATGGAACTTAATGCCTATCGCATCGTTCAGGAAGCACTCACTAATATAAAAAAACACGCCAATGCCTATATCGTTCGCGTATTACTTACTTATAATGATGGCACTATTCACATCCTGATAGAAAATGATGGCAAGGGTT
Organism: Gammaproteobacteria bacterium; assembly: GCA_022712755.1. Classification (GTDB taxonomy): domain Bacteria; phylum Pseudomonadota; class Gammaproteobacteria; order SZUA-229; family SZUA-229. The sequence goes on along the minus strand of JAFLJY010000185.1, from coordinate 10,323 downwards.
TTGACCAGCGAAAAATACATAGCTCAGAGGGTGAACATCTCGGTTTAACCATCATGAAAGAAAGAGCAAGGCATCTCGGCGGGGAGCTTAAGATTGAAAGTGACCCTGATGAAGGCACACGAGTAGAGCTTAAATTTTATTACAAGGACAAGACTAAAAGCAATGATTAATGATTAATGATTAATTATTAATGAGCAGTGGCACAGGGATGTGGCGTTTACGAACCAAAGGATGGAAAGGACGGAGAGGATGGAAGCCATCATGCACAATACTGTTGGAGTTCGACTCTCGCCCCAACCAGCTGACCTCACCTTGAAGTAAGTCTTTTCTGTCAAAAGCCATGACATTGCAGACAGCGTATTAAATAAGATCGACTAAAACATGCAAGACAAACCGTCCACCGACAATAAGTCAGAGAAAAACACAGAAAAACACCGCCCCATAAAAAGTTTTGTATTACGCCAGGGCCGGGTTACCAACGCACAACAACAAGCGCTGGTTAACCACTGGTCGACATATGGTATCGGTTTTTCTGAACAAACTTTATACTTTAATAAACTGTTCAATAATGAAAATGACGTTTTTGTCGAAATAGGTTTTGGTAATGGCGAGTCCTTACTGCAACAGGCAAAAAATCAGCCTGAAATCAACTTTATCGGCATAGAGGTACACGGCCCCGGTGTCGGTCATTTGATACACCTGGCTAACAGCGAAAACATTCACAATATCAGGATCATTCGTTTTGATGCTGTTGAGGTGCTAAAACACCAGATCGCCGACAATTCTCTACAACAGCTACAACTGTTTTTTCCAGACCCCTGGCACAAAAAACGTCACCAGAAACGGCGCATAATCAGCCCTGATTTTATCCAGCTTGTCGAAGAAAAATTAAAGCCCGGTGGTTTTTTTCATATGGCAACAGACTGGCAGCATTATGCTAAACAAATGCTGGCAGAAATGGATGCGGCAACAGGCTTTATCAATACTTCAGGTTTTGGGCATTACTCTAATAATCAGGGCTCACGCTGTGAAAGCAAGTTTGAGCGCCGTGGACGCAAGCTGGGTCATGGTGTCTGGGATTTGATTTATCAAAAACAGTCAGAATCAATTAAGACCTAATAAAAAAGTAAATCAGGGGCTTACAACCCTGATTTTTATAATGAGTAAAAAAAGGATACAATAACGGACTTTTTTAGCGCAGCGCTCGGCATATCAATATTGCCACCAATAATTGATACTAATTGACCTGCCACACAGAATTTGCAATCCTAGGAGAATAAAACATGTCTCAGAAACACCCTATTGTTGTCGTCACTGGTTCATCTGGCGCTGGCACATCTACCGTAAAACACGCCTTTGAACAGATTTTTATCCATGAAAAAATCAACCCTGTCATCATTGAAGGTGACAGCTTTCACCGTTATGATCGCGTAGCAATGAAAGAAGCGATGGCAGATGCCGAAGTGAATGGCGATCACCACTTTAGTCATTTTGGTGCTAATGCCAATCTGTTTGGCAAACTGGAAGAATTATTTGAATCCTATGGTAAAACAGGTGGCGGTCAAAAACGTCTGTACCTGCATAGTGATGAAGAAGCGGCCGCATTTGATGGCTTAAGCCCTGGTCAATTCACCCCATGGGAAGAAATTTCTGCAGGTTCTGACATTCTGTTCTACGAAGGTCTGCATGGCGGCGTGGTAACTGATGAGGCGGATGTTGCCAAACACGTTGACCTGCTAGTGGGCGTGGTACCCAGTGTGAATCTTGAGTGGATCCAGAAAATTCACCGTGATAACGCCGAACGCGGTTATTCAGAAGAAGTAATTGTTGATACCATTCTTCGCCGCATGAATGACTATGTGAAATATATCACCCCTCAATTTTCGCTTACCGACATCAACTTTCAGCGCATTTCCACCGTTGACACCTCTAACCCTTTCATTTCTCGTGATATTCCAACACCCGATGAAAGTTTTATTGTCATTCGTTTTAAACAACCAGAAAAATTCAATACCGATTTCCCTTACCTTCTGGACATGATTCCACACTCATTTATGTCACGCCGTAATACCATTGTGGTGCCGGGCAGCAAAATGGGTCTTGCCATGGAGCTAATTTTGACACCAATTATCCACGGCATGATTGAGAATTCAAAATAAGTTTATTTTACATGTTATAAAAAAGGCCGGTTTTATACCGGCCTTTTTTATATCCATGGATGGATGGTATGTCTCAAGGAGCCATGGATGGCGGTGAGACGAATATCCATGGATGGATGGGTAGATATTTTCTCCTGCAATATCGACACTTCCACCATCCCTGGTGGTCGTATGTCTCAAGGAGCCATGGATGGCGGTGAAATGAACATCCAGGTGTAGATGGAAAGCTGTGTGCGTTGCCATTAAGAACGGTATACACTTGGGTCTATGCCAACCGCCACACTAATTGATTCACACTGCCATCTTGATTTTGAAGCCTTTGACCACGATCGTACACAGGTCATTCAGCGCGCACTAAAAAATAACATTAGCGATATTGTAATACCCGGCACTGAAAAAAAGTACTGGCACAGAATTAATGAATTATGCGCTAGCCATAAAAACCTGCACGCCTGTTACGGGTTACATCCTTACTGGTTACATTATCATAGCCAACAGGATCTAACACAACTGGAAGAATATATCAGCAAACATAAACCTGTCGCATTAGGTGAATGTGGACTCGACTTTCGGCCACAACATATTGATAAAAAAATACAGCTAAATTTTTTTAAAGCACAACTGGCTATTGCAGAAAACCAGCAACTACCCGTAGTCATCCATGCTGTGAAAGCGACTGAAGCCATCATCCAGACAATAAAAAAATATAAAAAACTGACTGGCATGGTACATAGCTATTCTGGAAGTCTTGAACAGGCGAAACAGCTCATTGATTTAAATTTCTTTATCAGCATCAGTGGTAGCGTAACTTATGACAATGCAAAAAAAATAAAAACAGTCGTTAAAGAAATACCGTTAACGTCATTATTGTTAGAGACTGATGCGCCGGATCAGGTCGATCAAGAGAATTCTGGAAAAAGAAATGAACCGGCTTATCTGGTCAATACACTGAATGTTATTTCAGCATTAAGAAATGAACAGCCAGAGGTTATTGCACAACAAACAACATTAAATGCAAAAACTCTGTTTAACATATAGAAACATTTCGTTGGCATCATGACAGCGCAATAACGACACTTAGCAAACGTTGTCAAAGCTGAAAACATTTAGTCCGCGAAACACGCAAAAGACGCAAAAAAAGCAAAACAATTATTGTAGTTCGTAGGTTGGGTTATGCCATCGCTAACCCAACCTACGAATTAAATTTTTATAGGTTTTTTTTGCGCTTTTTTTGCGTCTTTTGCGTGTTTCGCGGACCAAAAAGCTTTTGATTTTAACGCCCGTTAATGACCTGTTTTACCCTGCCAACCACCATTCTAATTAACGATTCCAACGAGACTCATCACTAATCTCTTTCATGGTGTTTTCGATCCAGTTAAAAACATCGGCATTGATCTCTTCTGCACTCCGCCCTTTTGATTCGATTGCCGGACCAATAACCACACTGATGGTACCAGGCCATTTTATAAAACTGTGTTTTGGCCAGAACTCGCCAGCATTATGTGCAATAGGTATAACCGGATAACCACTTTTTTCTGCCAGTAATGCACCGCCAATTTTATATTTATGTGTTTTTCCAGGGAATGTGCGCGTCCCCTCCGGGAACAAAACCATCCATTTTCCCTGATTCAGTTTTTTTGTGCCTTCTTCTATCAGTTGCTTAACAGCCACTCTACCCGCACCACGATTGATGGCTATGGGATCGGTTAGTGCTAGCGCCCAGCCAAATATCGGTATCCTCATCAATTCCCGCTTAAAAACCCAATGTACATACGGGGTAAACGAATGCAGTGCAAGCGTTTCCCATGTAGATTGATGTTTGCTTAATATAATTGCCGCTTTACTATTCAAATCAATATTCAGGTTTTCCTGGCCGGTAACTTTGTAATCGATACCGCAACAAACCTTTAATAAAAAATTATTGGCAAGCGACCATAGGCGTGCAATTTTTAGACGAAAAGAAGATGGTGTGAAAAACAAAAGTACAATTAATAAACCAAAAATAACGACATTAATAATGAAGCCAAACCAGAATAATAATGACCGTAGAAATAAAACAGGGTGAAGTAAAACAGCTTGTACTTGCATATAGGATCCTACCGTAATATTGCAGTAACTGCCGAAGCCAGATCGTCAAATACCGGGACTTTTTCTTTGTTCTGAATATTTTCTTTGCATTGAGTCAATAAAATCTTTTCTGCTTTTTTGCCTTTTCCGGTACGCACCAACATGGGTTTAGCAAGGGCATTGCTTGCGGCTTTAACATCCGAAATGCTATCACCGATGAAAACAACGTTTTTAAGCGGCACATTAAAGCGCTGGCCAATTTCCAGTAGCATACCCGGCCTGGGCTTTCTGCAATCGCAGCCGTCATCTGGCCCATGTGGGCAATAAAAAACAGCGTCTACTCTGCCACCTATTTTTGCCAGCTGTTCATCCATCTTTTTATGTATGGCCGACAACATTTCAATGGTAAAATGACCTCTCGCCAGCCCTGGTTGATTGCTGGCAACAACCACTGTGTAACCACTGTGATTTAATCGTGCAATCGCTTCCAGACTACCGGCAATCGGAACCCACTCTTCCGGGCTTTTAATACAGCCATACGCATCGGAATCATGATTAACAACACCGTCGCGATCGATAACAATAACTTTCATCAGGCAAAATTAACTAAAGCACATGGCTTACGATTGGTGCAGTCGCGACAGGTCTGCCGCACGCAGGAAAAGTTGATTCATGGTATTTAACAATGCAATACGGTTATTTTTAATTTCTTCATCATCTGCCATCACCATCACTGAATCAAAAAACGTATCCACCGGTTCACGCAAGGACGATAACTGGCTAAGTGCCGCTTCATAGTCACCAACATCAAACATCGGCTCTACGGTTTTACTTAGCGCGTTTAAGGTGGCATAAAGTTTTTTCTCGGCATCTTCTGATAACAAGTCTTCATTCACTGTCATCGCTGCCGCTGCCGCCGCCGCTGTTGTCATCTGGGCAGCCGATTTTTTGAGGATATTGCCGACACGTTTGTTTGCAGCAGCCAGACTTTTCGCCTCGCTAAGTTGCCGAAAGACAGATACTGCCTTTATACGTTTGTCAAAATCCAGTGGCCGCGGCGGTGCTAGTGCCGATACGGCATCAAACACATCTGGTGTGACATTTTGCTCAAGATAGTAGGCACGCAAACGTTCTAAAATATAATCGAACACCTCCTGCTCAACTTTACTGGCATCGACTTTACTACCAAGCAGTTGCGCCGACTTATGTATCAACTCCTTAAGATCAAGGTCTAGCTGGCGTTCGATTATGGTACGCAAAATACCCAGTGATGCTCGACGTAAGGCGTAAGGATCTTTTTCACCCGTTGGTTTCTGGCCGATGGCAAAAATACCCACCAGCGAATCAAGCTTGTCACTTATTGCAAGAATCTGACCGGTGATGCCAGATGCGGTATCGTCACTTGCACCACGAGGTTTGTACTGCTCATCCAGTGCCTGTGAAACCTCTGTTGTTTCACCCGCAAGCTGTGCATAATGTTTGCCCATGATGCCTTGCAGTGAGGCAAATTCGCCAACCATATCGGTCATCAAATCACATTTACTTAATACTGCGGCACGTTTTACCTGGCTCACATCTGCCTGGCTTATATCTACCTGGGTTGTATCGACCCGGCTTTTATCTACATTAAGCTGTGTTGCTATAAACTCAGCCAGTGCAGTAACACGAGACGTTTTTTCTGCAAGCGTACCAAGCTGTTTCTGGAAAACAACTTTTTCCAATGCAGCATTAAAAGATTCCAGCGGCTGTTTTTGATCCTGCTGCCAGAAAAACATGGCATCCGCCAGGCGTGGGCGAATCACCCGTTCGTTACCGGCTTTTACTTTTTCTGGTGATGTACTATCGATATTACTAATGGTAATAAAATGATTTTTTAGCTTGCCATCAGCCCCTTGCACTGGAAAGTATTTTTGGTGACCCTGCATGGTTTTAATTAATGCTTCAGTCGGCACATCCAGGTACACGTCATCGAACTCACCGGCAACCGCTATCGGCCACTCATTTAAAGCAGTGACTTCATTCAGCAGGTCTTCATCAAGCACCGCTACGCCGCCTATCTGCCCAGCAGCATCAATAACCTGCTGTTTGATATTTTGTTTTCGTTGTTCAAAATCGGCAATAACAAAACCTTTCACATAAAGTCTTTGCTGATAATCACTGGCATGTCTTAGTGAGATTTCACCGCGTGAATGAAAGCGGTGACCATAAGTTTCCCCGGAGGATTTCAATCCCAGGATTTCTGCATCGATCACCTTTTGACCAAACATTAAAAGCAGCCAATGCACAGGACGCACAAATTCTGCGTTTTTACTTCCCCAACGCATACGTTTTGGAATCGGCAGGCGAGATAAAGACTGGTTAACAATATCTTCAATCAAATCGGCCAGGTGATGCCCTTTTTCAGTGCTTTTGAAAATCAGCCAGATGCCTTTATCGGTTTCCTGCTGCTCTAAATCAGCCACCTCAACTCCACAAGAACGAGCAAAACCCATTACCGCTTTTGTTGGTTTGCCATCATTATCATAAGCAGCTTTTAAACTGGGGCCTTTACGCTCTATTTCTCTGTCGGGTTGTGTTGCGTTTATATTTTTAATTAATACCGCTAATCTTCTTGGTGTGGAAAAAGACTCTACATCATTAATTTTAAAACCGGCTTTTTTCAGGCCATCAACAATACCATCTGTAAAAGCCTGCGATAACTTGTTCAGGGCTTTTGGCGGCAATTCTTCAGTGCCCAGCTCTACTAATAAATCATCGCTGTTCATGCGGCATCCCCCCCGGCTTTTAAGCTATTACCCATAGTATTGCCAATAGGAAAACCCAGGGCTTCACGTGAATCATAATAAGCCTGTGCCACCGCTCTGGACAGCGTCCGCACCCGCAAGATAAAACGCTGGCGCTCGGTGACTGAAATGGCATGACGAGCGTCCAGCAGGTTAAACGCATGTGAGGCTTTTAATACCATCTCATAGGCGGGCAGTGGTAAATTCAATGTTATTAAACGCTGGCTTTGTGCTTCGCAATCATCGAATTCTTTGAATAGAATGTCTGTATCGGCATGTTCAAAATTATAAGTCGACATCTCGACTTCATTTTGATAAAACACATCGCCGTAGGTCACATCGCCCTGTGGTCCGGTAGTCCAGATCAGATCAAACACACTTTCTTTTTCCTGCAGATACATCGCCAGGCGTTCCAGGCCATAAGTAATCTCGCCGGTAACCGGTCGGCATTCAAGCCCGCCCACCTGCTGAAAATAAGTAAACTGAGTCACTTCCATACCGTTTAACCAGACTTCCCAGCCCAGGCCCCAGGCCCCTAAGGTCGGTGATTCCCAGTTATCCTCGACAAAACGCACGTCATGTTCCAGCAAATCAAAACCAAGCGCTTCAAGCGAGGCTAAATATAAATCCTGAATATTGTCTGGTGATGGCTTTAAAATCACCTGAAACTGATAATAATGCTGCAGACGGTTCGGGTTTTCACCGTAACGCCCATCTGTCGGGCGACGACAGGGCTGCACATAGGCGGCTTGCCACGGCTCCGGACCAATAGCGCGTAAAAATGTTGCGGGGTGAAAAGTGCCGGCACCAACTTCCATATCCAGTGGCTGCAAGATGGCGCAGCCCTGCTTTTGCCAGTAATCCTGCACCGCGAAAATTAATCCCTGAAATGTTGAAACATCGTAAGCCATGCAAAGCCTTAGTATCTAAAATTAGTAAAGTGCGAAGTATAACCCAGGAGCGGAAGTTATAAGTTATAAGTTGTATGTTTTAAGTTGTATGTATTAAGTTTCTTAATCTGTGGTTAAAATAAGTTTTTGTTTTTAGCACTATTCCATCCTTAGGTTCGTAAACACCACATCCATGTGCCACTACTCGTGGAGCAGTGGCACATGGATGTGCTGTTATGTCCATGGATGGACGGCCATGTTTGCAATTATGGCGCAAAGAGCCAGGAAGGCGGTGCGATTTACGAACCAAAGGATGGAGTAGTGGCACAAGGATGTGCCGTTTACGAACCTAAGGATGGAGTAACGTTTTTAACTTATAACTTAATACATACAACATATAACTTACTTAGGATTCCAGATTAATGGGCAGATACCGACCACCACAACCCGTAGGTTCAAAATATATCACAGCCGAAGGTCATAAACGCCTGCGTGAAGAGCATGATTATTTGTGGAAAAAGAAACGACCTGAGGTTACCCGCATCCTGTCAGCTGCAGCGGCAGAAGGCGACCGCTCGGAAAATGCCGAATACATTTACCGTAAAAAAGAACTCAGAGAAATTGATGCTCGTGTGCGTTTTTTACGTAAACGACTTGAGGGCATGGTGGTGGTCGACCGTATACCATCAGATACCGATAAAGTTTATTTTGGTGCATGGGTCACTATTGAGGATGAGCAAGGCGCAATAAAAACTTATCGCGTAGTCGGCCCTGATGAGTTTGATCCTAAATTGTGTTATATCAGCATGGACTCTCCTATGGGCAAGGCATTATTGGGAAAATCACTGGGGGATGAATTTAGCATTACTTTAGACAGCAAGAATGGTCAGCAAAAAAGTCGGTACATTATTAATGAAATAAGATACAACGCCGGTAATGACTGATATTTGAAAAACCAATTGCCTCATCAGGAAAAAACTCGATGGCACTGATAAACTAAATCGTATGGAACGAGCAGTAGCACAGGGGCGCACTGTTTATGAATCAGTAGTAGCACAAAGCTCTCCAGGCAAATAAAAAACCCTCAAATGAGGGTTTTTTATTTGCTTTAGACCAACAGTCTGCCTATTGCTGTGGAGCCTGGCGAGGTGCCATACCTGGAGGAGGACCGTAACCAGGAGGAGGACCGTAACCCGGTGGTGGACCATAACCCGGTGGTGGACCATAACCTGGAGGAGGACCGTAACCCGGTGGTGGACCATAACCCGGAGGAGGACCATAAGGACCAGGACCACCATAATAACCTGGAGGTGGGCCACCATAACCACGAGGACCACCATAATAGTCGTCATCATCAAAGGCCTGTTCCATTTCTTCCATCCAGTAACGTGGATCCCATTCATCATAAGGGTTCCAGTTATTGCCGCCACCCCAGCCATTGCCACTGTTAAAAAAGGCATAACTGCTAGATGCGGCCAGCAATAAAGCTAATGCTATTGTTAATCGTAAGATTACTTTCATTATTTACTCCGTCAATCAAAATTAATTATCGAACGCCACAATTGTATGACAGTGCCGCACGGACTTCAATGACTTCAGTCAAAAACTTTATATGTTAAAAAGAAGCACTAATATCACTCAAGGTTAGATTTGCTATCCTATAATCCTGGAATAATCAGTAAAACTTCATAGCAGTCACACTGCTGCATTCTGAAACAGATTGCACGCTTTTAAGGCTTCAACCTTTATGAACAAGACAAACAACTATCAGCTCGAAGCCGCAACTGAATTACTCAATGATGCCATAAATGACATCGGTAAAGTCATACTGGGTAAACAGCAACAAATTAAACTGGCTTTAACCTGTTTGCTCGCCAGGGGGCATTGCCTGATTGAAGATCAGCCCGGTGTCGGCAAAACCACTCTGGCACACACCATGGCTCAGGTAATGGGACTGGCATTTCACCGTATTCAGTTTACCAGTGATTTACTACCCGCTGATGTCCTCGGCGTATCTGTTTTTAATCGTGAACAGGCTGCCTTTGAATTTCATCCCGGCCCTATTTTTTCGCCTTTTATACTCGCCGATGAAATCAACCGTGCCACACCAAAAACCCAAAGCGCACTGCTCGAAGCCATGGAGGAACACCAGGTCACAGTCGAAGGCGAAACCCGCGAGTTACCTGAGCCATTTTTTGTCATCGCCACACAAAACCCGACCCACCAGATTGGCACTTACCCGCTACCGGAATCACAACTTGATCGTTTTTTAATGCGTATAGATTTGGGCTATCCCGATAAAAATGCCGAGCGCCAGTTACTTGAAGGCGAAGACCGGCGCACCCTTATTAAAAACCTTAAACCTGTCTTTAGTAAAGAACAGTTATTCAATATCCAGCAACTTGCCACAACGTTACATGTTTC
>JAFLJY010000271.1 GCA_022712755.1 Gammaproteobacteria bacterium | reverse complement strand
TGACCACGCATCAACATCGGTAAGTAAACTGCGTGTTTCGCGATTAATAAAACCCAGATGCGGAGCCAGTTTAAGACGATGCAAACATAGATAATTACTACGGCCTTTTAATAAAGCCGATGTTGACTGCACCGATAAGGCTTTTTTAACACGCGGTAAATCAGTATGGAACAGTTGATCCTGTAGATGGCGCGTACCTGTCGAAATGATAATTTTTTTACCCGATAATAAGGCAGGCACTAAATAGGCGAATGTTTTACCAATACCGGTGCCGGCTTCTGCAGCCAGCACTTTCCCCGATGCGATTGTTTCATCAATGGCATCACACAAAGCCAGTTGATTTTCACGAACCTGATAACCGCTAATTTGTTTGTAAAATGGACCGGACTGGCCAAGATGGTCGGATGCGCGTTTCATATTTTATCCGGGTCGCTAAAAAGCTTTTAAAGATTCAAGTTTTTGTGTCGCACGATAGTAAGATTCTTCATCACGCAAAATCTTACTGGCATCACGTATAAACGACCAGTTTAGTAACTGTAATTGCGGATCTGAATAGGCAAAACTATTACTGCGCTTTGCCATCTGGACTGAGCGTTCTGGTGAATTCATCTGCAATGCCAACCAGGACAAACGACTCCATGCAGGGGCATAATTCGGTTTGATACGCAAGACACGCTCCAATTTATCAGCGCCGGCATTATAGTCCTGATTTATGATCAGCATATCAACCTCATCCAACAACACATTTATCGCTTCAAAACCAGTAGAGGCATCGGGTTGCCAGGCAGCATATTTATAGTTGCCACGATCTTTAATTATGTTGTCATGCGTTACATGCTTTTCTGTTACAGCACAGGATACGATTAATAATATTAAAGACAGGCTAACTATTATTCGGAACATTATTTTTTGTTATTCTCATATTAATCAGGGCACTTGTTTTGCTTTTACAAGGAATGAAAAGAAGCAGGCTAATCAAACAAACCAAAAAACCAGCCAGACTTCTTACCTGCCACACAGTCACTCTTCTGCACTGGTTGCGAGCCATCAACAAATAGTAATTCTACCGCACTTTTACAGTTTTTCTCAGTTAACAAGCCATTTTTTCCATCAATCCAGTGTTTTGACAAATGCGGACTTTGAGGCAGTTGATAGGGTTTATAAGCAATCTCTTTTACCATGTTTTGCCATATTTTCATTGCCCCTGATGAACCAGTCAACGATGTTGGTCGATTGTCGTCGTAACCCGTCCATACAACAGCGACTATATCGGCTGAAAAACCTGCAAACCAGCTATCTCTAAAATCATCCGATGTTCCTGTTTTTCCCGCAACCTGAATAGTCAGATTTTTAGATAGCTGTTTTGCCGTACCGTATTTGGTCACATCAATGAGGGCTGAATTAATAAGCGTAACAGCTTCGGGTTTAACCCCGCTTTTTACCTCAAGCGAATACCGTTCTAACGGTTTTTTATTTTTATCTAATACCGCAAACACACTTCTTAGCGGACTATGAAAACCATTGGCGGACAGGCTTTGATAAATACCGACCACTGCTATTGGTGACATATTAACCGCACCCAGGGCTAACGAGGGGTAAGCAGCAATCTGCTGGTCTGCACCCAAAACACCTAACGTTTTTACCACCTTATCCAGACCCACATCCAACCCCGTTCGCGCGGCTGGAATATTATAGGAGTTAAGCAATGCCTCATATAATGTCACGTCACCGCGCGTTTCTTTATCATAATTTTGTGGTTGCCAATCAGGCTGATTCGCCTGTGTAACAATAAATTCTGAATCATCAAGTATTGTTGCCAGGGTGTAATCCGACTGCCTTTCTAATGCGCTTAGATAAACAATGGGTTTTATCAACGAGCCGATGGGGCGCTGTGCATTTAACGCTCGATTAAAGCCTTTAAAAGTTGGGTTTCTGTCGCCAACCACCGCCAGCACATCGCCGTTTAATGGCGAAACAACCACTGCGGCTGCCTGTAAGGTTTTATTATTAGCCAGCATCGGCAAGGTGTTTTTTATTGCCTGCTCTGTTTCAAACTGAATATAGGGATCAAGCGTAGTAAAAACACGCAAACCCTCAGAACTTAAATCTTCTGCCTGATAATCCTGCTGCAACTGTAGCTTCACCACGTCTATAAAAGCCGGATACAATCCTGATTTTGCATGTTTAGCGGTAACAACAGGTTTATTTGATAGTTTTGCTGACTGGCGTACCGTTAACAAACCCAATGCTTGCATGGTATTAAGAACAAGGTCTCGTCGTTGTTTTGCATTTTCCGGGTTTCTTTTCGGATTGTAATAAGAGGCACCTTTAACCATGCCGACAAGAATCGCCATTTCATCAATAGATAGTTCTTTTAAATCTTTTCCAAAATAAAATTCACTGGCAAGACCAAAGCCATGAATAGCACGGCGACCATCCTGACCCAGGTATATTTCATTTAAATACGTTTCTAAAATTAATTTTTTGTCATAATGAAACTCCAGTAGCAGTGACATAAGCGCTTCATTAATTTTACGAATTAACTTTTTATCCTGACTTAAAAATAAATTTTTTACTAGCTGTTGCGTTAATGTACTGCCGCCCTGTACGGTTTGCCCTGCGTAAAAATTAACCATCATGGCTCTGGCAATGGCGCGTGGATCAACGCCCCAATGGCTAAAAAAACGCCTGTCTTCAATTAATAAAAGCATTTTTATAAACATATCAGGCACATCATCCAGTCTGAGTAAAACTCTGTCCTGAGAATGAGCAGGGAAAATACCGGTCAGGTAACCGGCATCAAAGCGCACCAGGTCATTATTCTGACCGGTATAAATATCGATCAGTTGCGTGACAGCATTATTTTCAATAGTGACGCGAATGGTGTGCGCTGGCTCGTTACCGTCCCAAAAGGTAAAGTTTCGTGTTTTTATTTCAAACGCATTTTCCCAGTATCGGTATTGTGCGGGCTGTTGCGGTAGCTGCTCTACTTTTTGATAATTCAAATACTCCAGTTCAAATTTTAATTGTTTAAGCGAAATGGATTTGCCAACGAACAACTCTAATGGTCGCGCATAAACATGTGCAGGCAATTGCCAGATGCGCCCTTCAAAACGCTGGCTAATACGTTGATCGAGTATAAATAGATAAACAAGAAAAAATATCAGGCACAGTGATAACAGGGAAATGATAAGCGATGGTTTGAAAAAAGCTTTTTTTCTAACAGACGAGCGCCTGGGTTTTAAGCGTTTACCGGTGCTACGTTTTTTTGCTTTGCGCTTCTTTGACGCACCCGCCTTTAACCTGGTTGATTTTGCCGTGGTTTTCTTATTGGGCGCTGTTTTCTTTTTAGATGATGGCATTAATTAGAATTGAACAAAAAAACTGAATAAATCGTCATGAACGAGTAGTGGTGCATGGAAGCACCGTTTACGAACCAAAGGACGGAATTATCATGTAATCCCCGAAGGGGTGAGTATCATGGATGATTACGAATAATAAATTGTCAGGAACAAGTAGTGGCACATGAATGTGCCGTTCACAAACCAAAGGACGGAATTATCACGTATGCCCCAAAGTGGTGAGTATCATAGGTGATATGAATAATGAAAAATCATTCCGCTCAAATACTGGTTGTATGTATTATATACTATACGACATCGCCGCTAACAATTTTCGTTAAACAAACCCGCTCAAATTAATACTCGCTGAGGGATGAAACAACATTACTAAAACACCGTGAATTCTGGGGACATGAAACCAGACCGGAAAACAGAGAATTACAGCGGCTCACCGCCAACGAACAAAAACTTTACCAGGCGTTATTGGGCAATCAATATGCTGATCATTTGCGATTGGAGCAGGAAAGAGTTGGTTATAAATATTTGCTAAACGTGATAATCAACAGGTGGAGACAAGGCATGCATTGTCTCTACGACATCCCCGTTCCATCCAGAATTTCTCGCACTCGTATTGCTAGTTCAGCTTGATTATAAGGCTTACCAAGAAGGCTTGCCTGAAACAGTTCTTGCTCATCGTGGAACACCGCTTTTCCAGTATAACCCGATGTGAGCAACACCTTGAGTTCTGGATGACCGGCATTTTTCAATAGAGTTGTTGCCTGTTCTGCCAATTGATAACCGTTCAAACCACCTGGCATGACAACATCGCTAAACAGCAAATCAATTGTCTGTTCTTTAGCCAGAATTTCCAGTGCCTGCTTACCATCGCTGGCGACATAAACTTTGTAACCCAGAGCCGCCAGGAAATCCCTGGCAAGCTCCACCAGATCACTCTCGTCATCAACCACAAGTATGCTCTCTGTGCCATGAGGAAGGGGTTCTGCTTGCCCACCGTTTTGCTCACTCTGTTTCGTCTCCCCCTCTGCCCTTGGCAGATAGAGGTGGAAAGTGGTGCCCACACCCACTTCAGAGTAGCACTTTATGTGCCCCCTGGAACGTTTTACAAAACCAAATACCATGGCCAGCCCCAGACCGGTACCCTTACCCTGCTCTTTGGTGGTATAGAATGGTTCAAATATACGCTCCTGAAGTTCTTGTGCAATCCCCACACCGTTATCACTCACCGTTAACTCGACATAATCGCCAGCGGTGATACCGGGGTTCTGTCTGCAATAGTTTGTATCAAGTGTTACATTTCGAGTTTCGATAGCCAGATGACCATGACCTGCCATGGCATCGCGGGCGTTGATGCAGAGGTTGAGCAGGCTGTCTTCAAAGTTTCCCGGATCAATCTGGGTAAGCCACAGATTATCAGCATACTGCGCTACCACCTTGACCTCCGGGGTGACTGCACGGACAATCAGGCTTTCCATCTCATTGATTAGCTGATTAATATCTGTCACGGTTTTCACAGTTGGCTGATTTCGTGAAAAACTTAGCAACTGTTTTGTTAGATCAACTGCACGTTGACCAGCCTTGCCGATACTTTCAACACGTTTAAGCGTTTTGTCATTATCTGCAACCTGACGTTTTAGCAGTTCCAGGTTACCCATAATGATGGTAAGCACGTTGTTAAAATCATGGGCAATGCCGCCGGCGAGCTGACCAATAACATCCATTTTCTGGCTGCGACGGACTTGTTCTTCCTGTTTTTTAAGATCGGTAATGTCGGTGGAGATGCTGCAAACCGCATAGATATTATCGTCACTGTCTAACAGAGGAAATTTAATGGAGACATAGTGATGAGGTTCGTCCTTATGTGGGACAATTTCCTCTAATTTTTGTGTCTGACCCATCGTCAGCACAGCCTTATGGCTACACTGCATCTCATCAGCAATCTGTTTGGGGAAAACATCATGCGGACGCTTACCAATAATATCTTTCTGTTGTATATGAAACAGCTGCTTGAACTGTTTATTAACAAATGTATATAAGCCGTCAACATCCCTGACGCAGATAACCGCCGGTGAGTGATTCATTATAGCCTGCAAGTTACGCAGATTTTCTGCTGCCTCACGTCTCAACTGATACTGTTCAGTGACATCATTAAACACCAGAACCATGCCCTGGATACATTCCTCTCCATTGCGAATTGGCGCAGCAGAATCAGTAATCTGATATTCTGTACCATCTTTTGAAATGAGCGTGGTATGATTGGCGAGGTAGACGATTTCACCGCTAGAAATAACTTTTTCTACTGGGTTTTCAACGCTCTTACGAGTGGTGCTGTCAATAATCGAAAAAATGGTTTTTACCGGTCGTCGCTGCGCCTCCTGCAAAGACCAACCGGTAAGCTGTTCGGCCACAGGGTTTAAACGCGTAACATTGCCATCAGCATCGGTGGCAATAACGGCATCACCAATACTGTTAAGTGTAATAACAAGGTCTTGTTCACGCTGCCTTATTTTGTTAACCATGTCGTTTAAGGAATTTTCAAGCTGACCTATTTCATCCATTGAATCATTAGCAGGCAACTCGACATTGTTGCCCGCAGTAATTCGCTGAGCATTATGATTTAGACGGCACAATCGTTGTGTGACTAATTGTCGTAACAGATATTGAATCAAAAAATAGAGAATAACAAAAAAAACCACAAAGAAAGATAACTCTTTAAGGAATCGTTGCATCGCTGCCCTGTTTACTATATCAACCGGTAGCTTGATACTTAATATCCCCCGTATCTCACCTAGTTTATAATCATAAGCATCAGTATAAAGCTTTTGTATGGTCGGTGGTGCATCTTCGCGCCTACCATGACATTTCAGACAAAATTTTTCAATCAGGATTGGCTGCGAATAATGGAAGAAGGTTTCCCCCTGTGCATTGTCGAAAGAGACCAGTCGCTCTTTCTCTTCCCTGTGTTCGCGAAAGTATCGTATCGCCTGCATTTCAATGACATCAGCACGATTATCCGGATTGCGTGG
This sequence comes from Gammaproteobacteria bacterium, assembly GCA_022712755.1. GTDB lineage: Bacteria > Pseudomonadota > Gammaproteobacteria > SZUA-229 > SZUA-229. Next base: position 1,170 of record JAFLJY010000271.1, on the reverse strand, counting down.
TCGGTCGCTGACATTGTTAAAAACAAGACCTGAATCAATCCAGTTTTTAAAATCAGCTGAGATTCTATTTAGTGAATGAGCAGGAAGAAAGCCCAGGGTCTTTTCATTTAAAGGAATACCGCTATCCACAAACTGATGTTGGTAGACTCGACGAGTAGCCATCAAAACAGCACGCACCGTTCTAGCTTCAGCGACAACTCGGTCAAGCGTCTCTTCTTTACTCGATTGATAGTGCCATAAAGCCCCGAGGATTAAAACCATAAAGAAAAGCACACCCAGCACAGCAAACAGTTTGCTTTGAATGCTCCAGTCTTTAAATTTTTTCATCTCTTGTCTAACTCATTTCTTCTTTTTCTGACTCGATCATCCTGTCTTAGCTACTGTAGGGTGGATAAGCACAACGCATCCACCTTTGTTTAGTATACCGATGGATGCGCTGTGCTTATCCACCCTGCCAACTAACTTATAATGTGATTTTGTTGTCATAACGCCTGAGTGACGAAATCCTGAATAGAATTATAAGAATAGCACAGCCTGAATTAATATGACTGAGAAAGGCGGGAACCTGTTATTTTAAATTATTCCACCAAACATCGGTACAGCGCTTCGAGGAAGCGTACCATTAACGAAGTAAATAACTACTGTTTTAATATTTCACCAAAATGCCGATGCAATAAAGCATCATAACTACGAATACGCGTGACATAACGTACCGGTTCATTGCCTCGTGCATAACCATAGCGTAAATCCTTGTGATATTTTTTTGACTTAACAACGGTAAAACTTCTTTCATGTCATACCAACGGTCAGGGTTTTTATTTAATTTTCTGGCTAAGGCTTGTGCGTCTCGAAAGTGACCGCGACCCACATTGTAAGCGGCTAAAGCCAACCAGCTACGATCCGGTTCATCAACATGTTCAACCATTTTCTTCATCTTCGCCTGAAACTTTGCGCCAGCATAAATATTTTGCTTAGCATCCAAACGACTGCTTACACCTAAGGATTTAGCCACCGGTTGCGTCAACATCATGATGCCGATATATAATTGATGTTTTCCTGGCCCAAAAGGGAATCATGAATCCAATACAAAAAGAACAGATCATAAATGAACCAGGCTTTAAAATAATTAAGGCAATCAAAAACAAACAGGTATTTTTAATTGACGAAAAT
>JAFLJY010000308.1 GCA_022712755.1 Gammaproteobacteria bacterium | reverse complement strand
CCGATCTTTCTGTTTATTTGAAAAAACGTGATTTTCGCACGTCAAATACAGTTACCACAAGCTGCAAATAGTATCTTGACCATCGCCTGAGCAACGCGTAATATTCGCGCCTCTTGATTCGCGAGAATTAAGAGCATCGGGGTATAGCGCCCGGTTTTGTCGGCATGGGGTAGCGCGCCTGCTTTGGGAGCAGGATGTCGGGAGTTCGACCCATGCTGTAACAAACTAGGTGCCGGGAGCAATTTTGCGCATCAGCGCATTTCAGCTGATGACCCGAAGGGTGGAGGGCAGGAAGCCCGGAATAATCTCTCTACCCTGTCGATGGATTACATCGACTAATGAAGTGAGAGTGTAATAAGATTCGCAATTAGGTAGTAAATCTAATTGATAAATGTAATAACGGGGTATAGCGCAGTCTGGTAGCGCGCCTGCTTTGGGAGCAGGATGTCGGGAGTTCGAATCTCTCTACCCCGACCAATTTTCCTTTATTAGTGCTGTTTTTTTACTGATAAAAATGTAAAACCAGGTATAAAATTCTGCGCCTGTAGCTCACTCGGATAGAGCATCGGCCTTCTAAGCCGAGGGTAGCAGGTTCGAATCCTGCCAGGCGCGCCATAATATTATCAGGAGCGCCAGGTAGATTTTATAAAATCATGGTGGACGTAGCTCAGTTGGTAGAGTCCCGGATTGTGATTCCGGTCGTCGTGGGTTCGAGCCCCATCGTCCACCCCATATTAGTTAGTAGAGCAATGTTCTTAATTTAGAGGCGCTGTTCTAGATTTTCGTTCAGGGTTCTAACCTGAACGTTCCATAATGTGTTATGCCAAAAGCTGGTGTTAACGAGTTTTGCAGGCAAAGCCTGCGATAGTTTGTTAACATCAACATCTTATTGCGAGAGTGGCGGAATTGGTAGACGCGCTGGTTTTAGGTACCAGTGTCTTTGACGTGAGAGTTCGAGTCTCTCCTTTCGCACCAATTATTTTTTGAGTGATCCAGCTTTTAGTAATCCTGCTTTTGTGATACAGGTATTCTGGGTTACTCATAATTTTAGTCTTAAAATTGTTGGCTACTTAACAAGTGGTTAAAATAGAGGGTAACAACTCAGATTGCCCATGAAAATCGTCAGATCAAGGCGAAAAATGTGAGTTTACATGTGTGTAAATGATCATTTTTTTAAGAAAATTGCTCCTGCATTTTCTATATACTGTCCATCCGTGGACATAAACGCAGAGCTGGCGGCTTTCAGGGGTTAGCTGAGTTGTTACTAAAATTTACCGAGGTAATTATGCAAATTTCAGTGGAAACAGGTGAAGGTTTAGAACGTAAAGTAACCGTTCAGGTACCTGCAGAAACCGTCGAATTGGAAGTTAACAAGCGACTGAGTTCATTAAAAAATACTGTTCGACTGGACGGTTTTCGTCCGGGCAAGATTCCCCTTAAAGTTATCAAGCAAAAATACTCTGGAACCGTTTTGCAGGAAGTTGCTGGCGAATTAATGCAGAGTAGCTTTCGTGAAGCATTAACACAGGAAAAGCTTAATCCAGCGGGTGACCCTCAGGTAAAGGCTGACGATCTTGTTTTGGGTCAGGTAATGCAATATACAGCGACATTTGAAGTGTACCCTGATGTGGAGCTTGCGCCGGTAGCCGATCTTTCCATAGAAACAAAAGATGCCAGTGTTGCGGATACGGATGTTGATAACATGATCGATACCTTGCGTAAACAAAAAATGGACTGGGTGGAAGTTGATCGTGCCTCAGCTAATGACGATCGCATCACTATTGATTTTGTGGGTAGTATTGATGGTGAAAAATTTGATGGTGGCACGGCCAATGACCTACCGGTGGTTTTAGGTGCAAATCAAATGATTCCCGGTTTTGAAGAACACTTAACAGGTTTAAAAATTAGCGAAGAAACCACCTTTAAAGTCAATTTTCCTGACGACTATGCAGCGAAAGACATGGCTGGCAAAGAAGCAGAATTTGCCGTTACCGTTAAAAAAGTAGAAGAATCAAAACTGCCTGAAATTAATGAAGATTTTGCTAAACAATTCGGTGTTGAAAGTGGCGATGTGGAGCAGCTAAAATCTGAAATTAAAGCCAATATGGAACGTGAGCTAAGTCGACGTTTGCGAGTTTTATTAAAAGAAAAAGTAATGACTGCATTAACTGAGGCAAATCCGCTTGATCTGCCGTCTGCGATTGTTGCACAGGAAGCAGAAACGTTGAAAAAGCAGACAGAAGCACAAACGCCGGGCAACGGTCGCACACTCGACTCATTTATGGACGATGCAAAACGCCGTGTCCAATTGGGTTTGTTGCTTGCTGAGGTGGCAAAAGTGTCTGAATTGAAGATTAATGCAGATACGGTTAAAGCGCGTATTGAAGAAATGGCTAAAGATTATGACGATGCTGACGAATTTATTCAGTACTACATGAATAATCGTGAACTACTGCGCAGCGTTGAAACACTGGTGATGGAAGATGCAGTTGTTGACTGGGTGGTCGAACAGGCTACGGTTACTAGTACTAGCGGTAGTTTTGATGAAGTGATGAATCCTGCGGATTAATTATGAATGATAAATTATGAATGCTGAACTGGATGGTTTTTGATTTATCGGTGGTTTATAAAGTGCTTGCAAAAAGCAAAGCGCTAGTTGATAACAAAAAAACAGCCAAAAACCACTCAATTCATCATTCAGCATTCATAATTCATAAAAAAAGGAACAACAATGATAAATAATAGTAATAATAGTGCCTTAGAGACGCAATCAATGAACCTGGTTCCTATGGTGATAGAGCAAACGCCACGTGGTGAACGCTCTTATGATATTTATTCTCGTCTACTTAAAGAACGTGTAATATTTATCGTTGGTCAGATTGAAGATCACATGGCGAATCTTGTGGTGGCGCAGCTATTGTTTTTAGAATCAGAAAATCCGGACAAAGATATTTCTTTGTATATCAATTCGCCAGGTGGTTCAGTCAGTGCCGGTCTCGCTATATACGATACCATGCAATTTATTAAATCGGATATCAGTACGTTATGCATAGGTCAGGCAGCAAGTATGGGCGCGATATTGTTAACTGCTGGCACCAAAGGCAAGCGTTATTCTCTGCCGCATTCCCGTGTCATGATTCACCAGCCGCTTGGTGGTTATCAGGGGCAGGCAACGGATATTGAAATCCATGCCAAAGAGATTTTAAAAATTCGCGAACAGCTAAACCAGTTGCTGGCTAAGCATTCGGGGCAAAGTATTGAGGCCATTGATAAAGATACTGAGCGAGATAATTTTATGGGTGCAAATACTGCGGTTGAGTATGGGCTTATCGACGAAGTATTGAAAACACGTTAAATAACTCTATATTAACCACTAGAGTGTAAGTTTTGGTCAAATATTGACCGTTTTTGACCTGTTGACTTTAGCTTAGATTTTGTGAGGTTAACTGTAGAAAAGGAAGTTTTTTCAGCTTTTTTCTGATAATTCATGCAAACCATGCATGAATGCTGTCTATACGCTATTGTTTAATGAAAGCAACAGAATGAAAAAAATGAGTTTTTTGCTTGTTTTATGCAGAATTTACTTGAAAAATAGCTTACGAGTTGGCAAGGTTATAGTCATACACCAATGTGTTGAGAGATAGTTTATGAGTGACAAAAGAAACACCACTGGCAACGATTCTGAAAAGCTGCTTTATTGCTCCTTTTGCGGTAAGAGTCAGCACGAAGTCAAAAAGTTGATTGCTGGGCCCTCGGTATATGTTTGTGATGAATGTGTCGAATTATGCAACGACATTATCCTCGAAGAGCTGGAAGACGAAACCAGCACAGCGGTTAAAAAATTACCGACACCGCATGAAATTAATGCCATCCTTGACGATTACGTTATTGGTCAGGAAAAAGCCAAGAAAATCCTTTCCGTTGCGGTTTATAACCACTATAAACGCCTTGAAGTTAAACATAAAAAAGACGATATCGAGTTATCCAAAAGTAATATTTTAATGATTGGGCCAACCGGCTCAGGTAAAACACTGCTTGCGGAGACGCTGGCAAGATTGCTGGATGTGCCGTTTACTATTGCCGATGCAACCACCCTGACAGAAGCCGGTTATGTTGGCGAAGATGTCGAAAATATCATCCAGAAACTGCTGCAGAAATGTGACTATGATGTCGAAAAAGCACAAACAGGTATTGTTTACATCGATGAAATAGACAAGATTTCACGCAAATCGGATAACCCGTCGATCACACGCGATGTTTCTGGTGAAGGTGTACAGCAGGCGTTGTTGAAACTGATAGAAGGCACAGTGGCATCGGTTCCGCCACAAGGTGGACGTAAACACCCGCAGCAGGAATTCCTGCAGGTTGATACCGCGAATATTCTGTTTATTTGTGGTGGTGCGTTTTCAGGGCTGGATAAAGTTATTCTTAATCGCTCAGAAAAAAGTGGTATCGGTTTTGGTGCTGAGGTTAGAACAAAAGAAGAAGATCGTAAGGCACATGAAATAATCAATGAGCTTGAAGCCGATGATTTAATCTCTTACGGGTTGATTCCCGAGTTTGTCGGTCGTTTACCCGTGGTAGCGACTCTGGAAGAACTCGA
>JAFLJY010000184.1 GCA_022712755.1 Gammaproteobacteria bacterium | reverse complement strand
CTGCTGAGGCCTTTTTGCAGGAAGCTACGGATACCCGCTTCATCATCAACAATCAGTACCGAGTTCATTGATTTTTTAGTCATGGCACTATCGTCAACGGTAGCAGAACCTGGCATATACATGGGGTTACCATTTAATTGTGGTTTAGCTGTATTCATTTTTGCACCCTGTTTCTTACGCTACGACATAGATCATAACCCAAGCACCTAATATTCACTAAACGCTAATATTGCGACAATTTGTCCCAGATCCGCTGTTCAGTGATAGCCAAAACAACCCAAAATTACTGCTTTTGCGACACAGCTATGGCATATCAGTTCTGTTCTATACACATTTATACTCAAAACACCGGATAACTATACGCTTACTAAGCAATTTTCAAACCAACCTTTGGCTAAACCTTTAACTGGCATAGCAATTGCTTTAATGAATATTATTGAAAGATTATTCTGCATCTTAAAAATAATCAGAGTCGTCCTGACGTTTGTTTATAAAACCGCCTCGACAGGAATATATCAATGCATGTAGTGAAACCGACAATTCTTATTATTCTACTGCTTGCTTCTTTGTCAAGCCTTCGGCCCGGCTTCGCCGAAACCTATAATGTTGCGCCACAACATAAGGTTATTCGTTTAGCCACCACCACCAGTACCGACAACTCCGGACTGCTTGCTTATCTGTTACCAACATTTGAAAACAAAACCGGTTATCGCGTACATGTTATAGCCGTTGGCACCGGCAAGGCACTACGTATGGGCATTGATGGTGATGCTGACATTTTATTGGTGCATGCCCCCGCCGCCGAAATAAAATTCGTAAACTCTGGTTACGGCATTAAACGCACGGCAGTCATGTTCAATGATTTCGTGTTAGTTGGTCCAGAGGCTAATCCGGCAAAGATTAAAACCGGTGAAAACATAAACGCAGCACTACAAAAAATAGCAGACAGCCATTCAACTTTCATTTCACGCGGTGATGATTCGGGCACCCATAAAAAAGAACGTGGTTTATGGTTATCACAAAACATTAATACCCGTGCGCAATGGTATCGTGAAGTCGGCCAGGGCATGGGCAAAGTTTTACAAATGGCGGCGGAACTGAATGCTTATACTTTAACTGATCGTGGTACCTGGCTGGCCTATCAGCATAAGTCGCCATTAAAAATTCTCCATGCCGGTGACCCACAACTGTATAACCCCTACCACATCATCGCCGTTAACCCACAACGTTTTCCCGGCATCAATTATCAGGGCGCCAGCAGATTAATATCCTGGCTAACCTCAACCACGGGCCAGGCATTAATTGGCAAGTTTACGCTCAACAACAGCTTACTGTTTAAGCCGGCGGCTAATGTCAAATTAGCCAAACAAACCAGCGGACACTAACACAGAAAAAATGGACGACTCCAGCTCAATCATGTACGACGCCATGCATTTACTGTTCAGCGGAGATACTGAATTGTGGGCCATTATTGGTGTTTCCTTTCAGGTTTCCAGCATTGCCATACTCATTACTATTCCAGCCGCATTAATCATTGCTTTTATACTCGCCTATGCTGATTTTCCCGGGCGGCGTCTGCTCATTTCAATATTCAATACCCTGCTGGCGGTACCTGCAGTAGTGATTGGCCTGACCTTTTATTTACTGCTTTCTCATCAGGGTCCTTTGGGTGACTGGAAGCTGTTGTTTACCCAGTCGGCCATGGTCATGGGCCAGGCGGCACTCAGTTTCCCGATACTGGTCGCGATGGGACATGCTGCCTTTCAGGCTGTTGATAAACGCGCCTGGGAAACAGCACGTACCTTAGGCGCCAGTCCGGCCGCATCGTTTTACACGGTGATGAAAGAAGCGCGATTTGCTCTGCTTGCCGCCCTGTTTGCTGCCTACGGCCGCATCATTGCAGAAGTCGGCGCCTCAATGATGTTAGGTGGCAATATTTTGCATTACACCCGTAACATTCCAACGGCCATTGCGCTGGAGACCAGCAAAGGTGAATTCTCTCAGGGTATTGCCCTGGGTTTAGTCCTGATATTTTTAGCCTTCGCCTTAAATATTTCATTGCAGTATTTCCAGGGTAAAGGACATTTAAGTAACTAAAAAACCTATGTATAACACCTATATAAGTTTTTCTAACATCGATAAACGTTTTGGCCGTAAGCAGGTTTTGTTTGACACCCAGATGGAGATAAAAAGCGGTGAAAGCACTTTATTGTGTGGTGACAATGGTTCAGGAAAAACCACCTTTTTACGCATTATTGCCGGGCTTGAAGTGCCCGACTCGGGTTATGTTAATACCGGCCTTGGTAAATATAGCTGGAAAAAATGTCGAGCCCAACTAAGGAAAAAAGTAGTTTACCTGCACCAGCAACCTTATATGTTTGATGGTAGCGTAATCAGCAACCTAAAATTTTCCTTACCAAAAAAACTCACCAGCAAACAGCGCTGCCAGCGTATTTTATCGGCGATTGAATGGGCCGGCCTGGAAGAATTTGCTGAAAATTCAGCAAAAACACTGTCCGGCGGTGAACGTCAACGGGTTGCCATAGCACGTGCCTGGCTTAGAGACCCGGAAATTTTGTTACTTGATGAACCCATTACCAACATGGACCCGGATTCACGTTCACGCACCATTCAATTATTGCTCAACCTGAAACAACAGGGCGTAGCCCTGGTTATTTCCAGCCACGACCCAATCCACTTTAAAGCCTTAACCGATACCTGGTTACAAATCATCGAAGGCCGTCTGTATGGTTTTAACGCCGGCGACAACATTACTTCTATCCATTTCAAAAAGCCGCTGCAGCACTATGCTAACTAAACATAATATAACAGCCGTCATCCTTGCCGGCGGCAAAGGCAGACGCATGCAAGGCCAGGATAAAGGCCTGGTTAAGCTGGCAAACCGCGCATTAATCGAATACGTTATCGAAGCCATAAAACCACAGGTTAGCGACATAATAATCAATGCCAATAGAAACCAGAAACAATATTCTACCTATGATTATCCGGTTATTGCTGACACGCTGAATAATTTTCAGGGCCCTTTGGCCGGTTTTTTTAGTGCGATGAGCCAGGCAACAAGCAGTCATATTATTACCCTGCCGTGTGACGGTCCTCTGTTGCCTGACGATCTGGTAACACGCCTGATTGTCGCGCTGCATGATAACAATGCAGACATTGCCGTCGCCCACGACGGTGAGCGTATGCAACCGGTTTATGCACTGATAGCAACGACTTTGCAAAACAGTCTCAGCGCCTTCCTTAACGCTGGTGAAAGAAAAATTGATTTATGGTACCAGCAACACCGGCTTGCACTGGCTGATTTTTCAGATTGCCCGCAAACCTTTAGAAACATTAACACCGCTGCACAACGCGATGCCTTACAGAATGAAGGTTTGTTCTCATGATTGGGTTTCCACTACCATTAATCGGTTTATGCGCATACAGTGGCACCGGCAAAACCACGCTGATGAGACAGTTGATTCCGCTGTTAAAAAAACACAGGTTACACATTGCGGTGATAAAACATGCACATCATAACTTTGATATCGATCACCCCGGAAAAGACAGTTATGAATTTCGCCGCGCCGGTGCCGAGCAGGTTGCCGTTGCCTCAAACAAACGCATCGCCTGGATAAAAGAATACCGGGATCAAAATAATGAGCCGGTGCTGGCAGATGCCCTCACCATCTTAGATAGCAACTTACTTGACCTGGTTATAGTCGAAGGTTTTAAGCGTGAGGCTTTCCCGAAAATAGAACTACATAGAAGCTGCCTCGGTAAACCGCTGCTCTATAAAAATGATAAAAACATTATTGCACTCGCTAGCGACACAGCACTAACAGAAACGGACACGCCACCGTTACTGGATTTAAACAAGGCTGATGAGATTGCACAATTCATCCTCAACTACATTAAAAATTATCACCAACAAATCTCACTGCAGACTGCAAAAGGCTAACCATGTTAAACGATAAAATTAAAATACAGCCAGGTTGCGCTGATAACTATGACAGTGAAGCTATTAGCGTTGAAACGGCTCGCCAGAAAATACTGGCAAAAATAACCTCTATTACCGCGACAGAAAAATTAAGCTTGCATCAAAGTTTAAACCGGGTGCTTGCTCAGGATATTGTTTCAACGATAAATGTACCCGGGCACACCAACTCGGCAATGGATGGTTATGCACTGGCAGGCAATGATCTACCTGCTACCGCAGCACGCCAGTACCGTGTGATTGGCACCTCCTTTGCCGGAAAGCCCTTTAAACAATCATGTAGTACCGGCCAGTGTGTACGCATTATGACCGGCGCGGTTATGCCTGCAGGCACGGACACCGTTGTCATGCAGGAACATATCAAAATACTAACAGCCACAAAAATACTCATCGCCACCGGACACAACAAAGGACAAAATGTTCGTCAGGCTGGTGAAGATATCAATAAAAACAGCATTGTTCTTAAAAAGGGTCACTATATTCAAGCGGCTGATCTTGGCGTTATCGCCTCCATCGGTATTGCTGAGGTTATGGTTTACCGGCAACCTCGCATCGCCTTTTTTTCAACTGGAGATGAACTCCGAGCTATCGGAGAGAGCCTGAATAGCGGTGACATTTATGACAGCAATCGTTATAGCCTTCACGGTATGTTAAGACAATTAAATGTAGAAATAATTGATCTTGGTGTAGTCAAAGATAAACTGAGCGATTTACGAGAAGCTTTTAAGCGGGCTTCTGATAAAGCAGATTTAGTCATTACTACGGGTGGCGTGTCAGTAGGAGAAGCTGACTTTGTAAAAACCATCCTGCAAGAAATGGGGGAAATGCACATTTGGAAAATTGCCATGAAACCAGGACGTCCCATTACATTTGGTGAACTGGGTAATGCCACCTTCTTCGGCTTACCCGGCAACCCGGTGTCAGTCATGACTACATTTTATCAATTTGTATTACCCGCCATACAACATTTATCCGGCCAGGGTGCTCGTTCCCCGCTCACCTTCAAAGTTGTGTCCGGTTCGGCATTAAGGAAGTACCCTGGACGATTCGAGTGTCAACGAGGTATTTTATCGCGAAACGAAACAGGCCAACTCACTGTTTGCGCTACCGGCAAACAAGGATCTGGCATGCTAACGTCTATGTCGCGTGCTAATTGTTTAATTCTCTTAGCTGAAGATTGTGTGGGCATTAATGCAGGGGATTTTGTAACTGTGCAACCATTCAACACATACTTATAAAAATGCATGAATAATGCGATCAACAATTACTGAAACTCCAGGGCACCTCTGAATAAGTCGTGAATCGGCATCTTACCGGTTAAACCCGCATCTATAAGGAGAACCACAATGTCAAAGATCATTCGTTTTCATGAAACCGGGAGTGCAGATGTGCTTAAAATCGAGGACTTGCCGCTAACAGAACCTGGTGAGGGGGAGGTCCGCCTGAAGGTGGAAGCCATCGGCCTCAACCGCGCTGAGATCATGTTCCGGCGGGGACAATATCTGGAAGAGCCCAAACTTCCCTCGCGACTCGGCTATGAAGCGTCCGGAACCATCGATGCTATCGGGCCTGATATTAGTGATATCAAGATTGGCGATCGCGTAAGCACCATCCCCAGTTTTTCGATGGGAGCGTATGGCGTCTATGGTGAAAGCGCCATTGTTCCGGCCAGCGCCGTCGCGCATTACCCAGAGAGTCTATCAGCCATCGAGGGAACGGCAATCTGGATGCCCTACCTCACCGCCTTCGGTGCGCTTGTTGAAATCGGCCAGTTAAAAAAAGAGGATATTGTATTGATTACCGCGGCTAGCAGCAGTGTGGGACTGGCCGCGATTCAGATCACAAAATCTGCCGGCGCCCTGGCCATTGCCACAACCCGCGGCGCTGACAAAAAACAGGCTCTGCTCGATGCTGGCGCGGATCATGTAATCGTGACGAATGATGAAGACCTGGCAGAAAGAGTCATGAGCATTACTTCCGGCAAAGGAGCAAACATCATCTTTGACCCGGTTGCTGGTCCAATGCTGGCGACGCTCGCCGATGCCGCAGCTGTGGGTGCGACTATTTTTGAATTCGGTGCATTATCACCGGAGGCGACACCCTTTCCCTTGTTCACATCACTGGCGAAAGGTTTAACGTTGCGAGGTTATACCTTGTTTGAAATTACAAAAGATGCCAGGAGACTTGGCCGCGGCAAACAGTACGTCTACGAAGGCCTGCAATCCGGTGCGCTGAAACCCATCATTGATCGCACCTTTACGCTGGATGACATTGCCGACGCCCATCGTGACATGGAATCCAACCAACAGAAAGGTAAAATCGTAGTGACCGTGTAAATACTGTTAGTTTGCAATTACAAAGCTAAATTGTCGATCAGTCAAAAGCCAGTTTAAACAAATATTATTAATAGCTCTGATTTTCCTACCTTTTTTATTAGTAAGCGTTCAAGCATGGTATATGCTCAAAATGAAAACACGGCTTGATAATGGCGTATTAAAAATTCTAATACCTAAAATAACAAACAGCAGATGGCGATAGAGACAGCTAAACGAAAAAAGGGGTACCACACGTTTCACTTCACCCCTCTCCTATAATTATTCCAGTTCTATATTGCCACTAACCGTGACGCTTACCGTTTGCTCACCTGCAGAAATAGCCGGTGCACTTTTCGCATCCATTGCCATGGCTCGCATTTGATATTGTGGGCGAACACCTCTTGTGCCGGAGGTAGATATATTGATATCGACTATCTTATAGTTTTTACGGCCCAGTTTTTTAACCACCTGCTGTGCGCGATTTTCAAATGCTTGCAGTGCTTTGTCGATGAGTTTTTCATCCTGTTTGTTTTTGCTGTCTGGCGAAACCGTAAACTGCATAGATTGTAAAGCCAGATCACTCTGCAGCTTACCCAGCACATCACTCATTAATGTCATGTCCTGACTTTCCAGACGCAAACTCTGGCTCACTCGCCAGCCTTTTATTTTATTGTTGCTGTAAATCGGGTTGCTGGAATAAGTGTTGGTCTGGTGTTTTATTTCGGGGTGTTTTTTTACCAGATCAAGACCCCAACGAATTCGTTTGTTGACGATGCTCGAGAGTTCAGCGGCCTGACCACCCTCTTCCTGTGCATACACAATGGCCACCATGGTATCGTTTTCGAGCTGTGCGGTTGCGCTGACGCTTAAGTGGATACGGTCATAATGGGTTTCATTTTCATGCGCCCAGGCATTACTGAAACAAAGGATTGAAAACAGCAATATCGCGTTGAGTGCAGTAGGTAACTTAATCATGATCGGGCTCCCTGAGTGACCGGTTTTTAATAAGCAGAAAATATCGACTGTTTCAGACATACTATCAAATTCATCGTTAAAGGGAATGAAGGATTGGTTAAAAATGAATCTCTCCGTCCCCAATACCAGTAATTAAGACTTCGCCGGCAACGGAAAAACCTTATGCCGGCCTACAGGGGTATGCATCTTACAGTAGGCCGGTATAAGGTTTTTCCGTTGCCGGCGAGACGCTAACTTACTGACATTGTCTCCGCCCCCTTTAATTTTTACAGCTTCATAGTCTTGCCTTAAACTGAAACAGTAGTTACTATTTATTAATTACACTATACACTCATGGTGTTATGTCTTTCACCTCACACAAATCAATCGCTTTTTTAGTTCTACCACTCGCAGCAATTTTAGGCATTGGCTCACTGGCCTGTTTTATTGTCTTTCTCTACACAGGCCCCTTAAACTGGGTCAAGCTGGACTTAACTGAAGCCCAGGGCATGGTCTTGAATATACTGCTTTCATTTTGTTTTTTCTTCCAGCACAGCGGTATGGTCAGAAGAAGCTTTCGCCGCCAGCTGGACAGTATTATCCCGCCGCATTACCAGGGAGTGACATACACAATCACATCGGGTCTGGTTCTGTTTGTGTTCCTGGCATTGTGGCAGGAATCGGATACGGTACTGCTACATGTGCAGGGCATACCTGAAATCATCATGCGCAGTTTTTTCTTTCTGGCGATTATAGGTACTGTCTGGGGAATGTGGGCACTTCGCTTTGTCGATCTGTTTGGGTTAGATACAGTTATCAAACATGAGATGGCCGAATCATCTGCAGCTAAACCTTTTACTATCCGGGGACCATACCGCTGGGTGCGACATCCGCTTTATTTATTCACCATCATTTTATTCTGGTCATATCCGATTATAACCGCCGATCGGTTGTTGTTTAATATTATATGGACGATCTGGGTAATCGTCGGCACCATGCTCGAGGAACGGGAGCTTGTTGAAGACTTTGGAGATGACTATCGTGACTACCAGTCAAAGGTACCGATGTTGTTCCCACGGAGTTTTCATCCAGAATAAAAAGACAGAGTAAAAATATACAGCTAATAAATCACATAGATAGAAATGAGTTTTTTACTCTAGCCCCATTGATTAAAGAAGGAATGATTCTCATTTGTCACCGCCCCCTTTAATTGAAATTACAACTACCAGGCTCATATAGTGAGACACTTGTTAAACAAATCTTTCTCACCTTAAAACAATGTTTTCGGCTATAAAATGGACTATTTAAGCAGTAAAAACAACGTTATTTAGTATGATTTTTGTTTTGATTCAGTTAGTTACGTGGGTCCGGACCCTGTGCAATGTTTGGCTTCCCTTGTCATGTCAGGGCTTGCGCCGTTTCGACTGACATCATGGGTGCAACCTGGGCGATATCAATCGCTGCCAACCTGCCGTGCACGGTTTTTTTCTTGCCGGAGCCAAATCAGCTAAGCAGATTCAATGTTCAGTTTTTCATGGATGAAATCGATCAGATAGTTTGCATGCTGCCGAAACTGATCGACCGAATTATGATGGGCGCCGTCAATCGCCACAACATGGACGTTGTTTTCTAGCAGCGCGTTCTGCTCAATCAGACGCATATCACTGATCGGCACAACCCTGTCTTCTGTCCCATGCACCAACAGAACCGGACAGCGTATGTGCCTGATGTGGTTCATGGGTGCAATTTCATCAAATCTAACCCCAATCACCCATTGTATATAGTTCATGATCAGGGGCCTGAACCACTGGGGCAGCCATGGCCGGTCAAGATGTCGGGACATGACCAGATTGGGGTGAGCAAAACCAGAGATAGCGATCACCAGATCAATATCGGTTCTGTGTGAGGCGGCAAGCATGGCGGCTGCAGCACCGATCGAATGCCCCAGCACCACGATCTTCTGGCCAGGATGACGTTGTGTCGTCCATGTTATGGCACTGCCCAGATCTTCCGCGAAGCGTGGCAGGGAGGAAAAGGTATCGCCATCACTCTTGCCATGATTGCGTGCATCATAGAGCAACACGTTCATACCTGCCTGATGAAAGGGTAGCGCCAGTGGCAGCATCATTTGTGCATTCCCACCCCAGCCATGAACCAGGATGACCGTGCATTGATTAACCTTTCCCGGGATCAGCCAGGAAAACAGTCTTTTGCTTTTTGGACCAGGCAGGTACTGACTACTGAAAGGCAGAGAGAGGCTTTCCGGTGTGGTGGTTTCGATTAGTCTGGGGACACGATAGACCCAATGCAGGACGACTGGAAAGAGCCCGATCAATGTTAAACTAACAGCGGCGATGATGATGGCGAGATTCATTGGCACAATGATAAAGGGATAAATTAGGCGAATTCAAGTTCCATGTGCACCCTTTAATTTTTAATTTTTAATTTTTCAGCTATAGCAACATCCCCCTTATCAACTGTATCTACATTTTTTAATAATGATTTAACCTTATCTACATCACCATTCTCAGCGGCAAGATAAAGAAGGGATCTGCCTCTATTGTCGCGCCACCAATCACCTACAAATTCATACTGGAACAGTGTGAGCAGTATTAAAACAACCTGAATGCATTAACGGGTGATCTGGTACGTTTGCAACTGGTACCTACACAGATCAAACAGTTTCGTGTTAATCACGCAACCCACACAGATACAAAATGGCTGGCAGACATGCTGAACAGAGAAAGCCAGAAACTCAACACACAAGTAAAATTAAATGATGATAAAACCATGAGCGTGCATTGGACGGATTAAAGGGATAAAAGAAATTCATAGAAGTCATTTTAATCACTCATTTTCCATAAATAGAAACACGCGATGCTTCGGTAAGGTCGCCAGGCATCTGCAATGGAGATATATTTATCATATTTTGTTTCGTCGGCTAGCTGATAATGTTGTTGCATGGCCCTTCGTATTCCCAGATCACCAATGGGGAAAATATCTGTTCTTTGTAGCGAAAACATTAAAAACATATCGACGCTCCACTGGCCAATACCGGGATATTGTATTAACTCGTCGCGAACACCGTCATTGTTTTTGCGTGATAGTTTTCTAAAGTTCAACTCACCCTCTATTATTGCTTGCGCTAGCGTGCAAATATAACGCACCTTGTTATTTGAAAGACCGCATTCACGTATAACCGTAGTTTTTAATTTAAGAATATTTTCTGCCCTGAAAAAACGCCCGCCGTTTTTATCGAGCAGCCGTTTTTCGATGGTGCGACCGGCTTTTACTGAAAGCTGTTGATTAATAATGGCACTAACCAATGCATGGTAGTGAGGTGGTTTTGATTTGTTTAGCGCAATGGGACCACACTGCTTTATTATATTCGCCATCACCTTATCTGTTTTTCGAAAATGACGATGTGCAGCGTTGAGCAGGCTTTTATCCATAAACTTATATTTTAAAATCCACAGTAAAAATTAACCATTTACATTTAAGGGACGCTTTATACTGCCCCCTGAATTACAACCATTCCCGTGTCACGTTTATTAACTCCAATTCTGTATATTCAAGAACCAGCGCTTCAACCAGGCTGTATTGCTTGTCCAGGTAGAATTTATCATTACTGATCATACACACACCCAGCACTGCTTGTTGCCAGTTATCTAGCGAATCTATTTCGGCTACTGAGGCATTGAATCTGCTGCTTAGTCGATCTTTTAAACTTTTGATCTGACTGCGTTTATCCTTTAGCGAATGCGCCAAAGGTATTTGCAGACTGAATTTAATGAGTAGAACGTGCATATTAAAAACCAGGCATCTTTCATTACGTGACAATACAATACATTACACTGTTATATCTTTGTTGACAGAAAAATTAAAGCTACTGCTTTCTCTTTTCACGGGTACTTTTTAGCGCTAAGGTTAGCCATCATGCAACAGACTGCCACCATGCGCTCTATTATGAGTGATTTTGCAGACTCCACGGGATTGACCGGGGCTTCACCTGAGCCACGTCGTTATCTCTGGACTGACGCTTTTGCCGTATGTAACTATCTGGAACTTTATCGTCAGACGGGTGACCTGGAAGATATGCAACTGGCCTTGAAGCTGGTTGATCAGGTTCATATTACATTGGGCAAGCATCACAAGGATAGCGAACTTAGCGGCTGGCTCAGTGGGCTGGATGAAAAGCAGGCGCGCCTTCATCCCACCATAGCAGGTTTAAGAATTGGTAAGCAGTTGAATGAACGCCAGGCCGATGAGGTTTATGATGACCAGCTGGAATGGGACCATGACGGGCAATATTTCCATTACCTGACGAAATGGATGTTTGCCCTCAATCGTGTCAGCCAGGTTACGGGTAGAAGCATTTATAACCAATGGGCACTGGAGCTTGCCAGGGCGGCTCATGCTGCTTTTACCTATACACCGGTAAGCGGTGGTCGCAAACGTATGTACTGGAAAATGAGTATCGGTCTTTGCCGTGCGCAAGTTCCATCAATGGGTCAACATGATCCGCTAGATGGGTTAATTACCTACCAGCAACTTGAAGCCACCGCAAAAGATTTTCATAAAACTCCCGCAGCACTCAGCCTGAAAACACAGATTGAGGAGTTGGAAGTCATGTGCACCGGTGAAAACTGGGTAACAGAAGATCCTTTGGGCATCGGCGGCTTACTAACCGACGCCTACAGGCTGGTTCAATTAATCGAGACTCATCATCTGCATGAAACGAGCAGACTGGAATCATTATTACATGATATCGAGATTAGTCTGCAGGCCTTTGTCAGCAATAACCAGCTTAATCTGCCTGCAGAATATCGACTGGCATTTCGTGAATTAGGACTGGCTATTGGTTTACATACAATAAGCAGAATGCAAAAAACCATCAAACAACATCCCAAAAATTTCACTAATACTGATCAGTTAAAAACCAGGCTGAGCAAACTCAGCCGCTTTCATGGTATCAATGAGTTTATTGAGCACTTCTGGTTGCAGCCAGAACATCAATCAGTCGATAGCTGGCGGGAACATGCGGACATTAACACTGTCATGCTGGCTACCAGCATGGCAGTAGATGGTTATTTGAATTAAAGAAGGAATAAAATGCTGCCTCACAGTGCCCCTTTAATTTGTATTAGAAAGGCACTTCTCAACCAGGCCAGTGATTTCACCCAGATCCTGAAATACTATATAACATACCGCTATTATTCAGAAAGTAGAGCGGGCAGGTTTGCACAATTGAGCATGATTATTATTTGTTACTGCTCTTCCTGAAACGGAACAAAAGCAACACCCAGGATATCTCTGATATCAAGTTCACCATCTTCATTTTTCCTGACCAGTGTCAGCTCCTGATGGAAATAGGGTTTCCCAACAGGGATTACCATACGGCCACCGGGTTTGAGCTGCTCGATTAGTGGCCCGGGTATTTGTTTCGCGGCGGCGGTAACAATGATGCCATCATAAGGGGCATGATCTGGCCAGCCGTCATAACCATTGCCAGTTTTGGTTTTTATATTGTCATAGCCAAGTTTTTCGAAACGTGCTTTGGCCATATCAGCAAGCGCAGGAACGTATTCAATGCTGTAAACCTGTCTGCATAGTTGTGAAAGAATGGCAGCCTGGTAACCTGAACCAGTACCGATTTCCAGTACAACATCATCGGCTTCAAGCTCAAGCAGGTCGGTCATTATCGCAACAATATAAGGTTGTGAGATGGTCTGTCCGTGACCGATAGGCAGTGGAGCATTATGAAATGCGCTATCAATATGGCTCTTTGGTACGAACTTATCGCGCGGTATGCTGGAGATGGCGGCCTTCACTTTGGGGTCAAGTGTATGCTTGCCAGTCATACGACTTGTGTATTTGTATTCGCTTTCGATTTCATCGAGCAGGCGCTGTATTTGCGTTTTCATAATCTATAACCAGTACTCTATCAAGGTTGTTTTGACGGGTTCAGTTGGCCTGTCAGTATTCACTGCAATATGTCCATAGATGGACGGTAGCAGGGTAACGCTGGAGCGGCTACCGAGGAGCAATTGCCAAGGCACGTCTCATTTTTTAGTATTTATGATTTACCCTCAAATATCCCAACAAGCAAATCTTTTAACGCTTTGATTCGCCGCACCCCCCTCAAATCAGGATGAATTAACACCCATACATCCATCGCCGCTACTTCTATTACAGGCGTGATACGTTTTAGATTAGGATTATCTTCCGCAAACCAGGGTGATAAACAACCAATGCCAGCGCCATTTTGTATCAGGTTAGTTAAGGTCTTATACGTTGTTACCCTGGCCACAGCCGAAGCTTTATCACTTACTTTAGTGGTCCAATGTTCCACACTGGAATCACTATAATCGGATGCCCAACGCACCCATGGATAACTGGACAGGGGTGCATCGAACGAATCTATTTCAGCTAAAGATTCGAAAACATCAATATCAAAATCTTTACTGGCATACACGGCCACCGGTAACCTTTGATCGAATTGAATTTGCCGGTGGTGAATTAGTAACGGTGGTGACAACAGTTTTTTGATTTCCGCTGGACCATTATGGTGTTTTAACAAACTAATCGTCGTCATCTACATATGCAAAGGGATCTTCATCCTGAATAACAGGTGTGTTCTCACAATTTCCCCATTCTGACCAGGAACCTGGATAACATTTAATATTTGGATAGCCAACCTGTTTCAACATAATGTATGTATGTGAAGACCGGTGACATGTTTGACAGTAAGCGATTATTTCTTTGTCTTTTGTAATGCGGCGATCCTGTAGCATTTCCAGGATTTTGTCATCTGACTTCATGCGGTTGTGGCGAGCCGGGTCCTTATTCAGTTTCCAGTCAATATTGATGGCACCAGGTATGTGTCCACTGCGTTTAGCGAGGGGTTGCAAGCCGGTGAATTCGTCATGTGAGCGAGCATCAATGAGTATTACATTATCATCACTGAGCTTTTCTAAAATGTAGTCTTTATCGACGATGACGTTGCCAATGGATTTTGCCTGGTAGTTACTCGGCTCACGAAATTCTGCTTCAACATGAAGTGGAAAACCTTCAGCCGACCATGCCGTCAGCCCCCCATTTAGCAAGGAGAAGCGGCTATGACCTATAGCATCTAAGGTAAGCAGTAAACGTGATGCTCGTCCGCTGCCTTCGTCATCATAAGCGATGACATGTTTTTCTGGTGTTAAGCCTATAGATGATAGTGTCTCGCTAATATCCTCTAATTCAGGTAACAGGCCCTGTGCAAACTTACCTTTTGAGACCAGTTTGGAGTAATTAAGGTGTACGGCAGTGGGTACATGTCTTTCGCTGTATCGCTGCTCAGAATCAACGGAGACAATGATCAACTGATCATTGGCCATTAGCGGTTCTAGCTGGCCTGGTTCAACAAGTAAGGGTAAGTTAATCTTAGACATATTAAAACCTCTGCACATTTTTGACCGGGTTTACTGCATGGGGAATTTTTGCGTGGCTGATATTAATCGTTGCGTAAGTATTCGCAGTGTGTACTTTTGAAACCCGCCGTAAATATATCCCTATAGGCTTGACGGTAGCATCCATGCTACCGACAGTTTAAAAAGCACACACTGCGAATACTTACGCAACGATTAATATCATCATAATTGGCGACTGTATACCATTGTTTGCAATTTTTTCCTGCAGGTCCTGTGCCAATGCCAGTAAGTTAACAGAAATGTAGCGTTATTTTACTGTCATCTCGAACGAATGAGAGAGATCTTAGCCCCGTACAAAAAGGTTTCTCCCTTCGGTCGAGTAGTGGTACAGGGATGTACCGTTAACGAACCAAAGGATGGAAATGACAAACTGCCCGTAATATTGCTTAACTTACTGGTATTGGGTCCAGTGCTATTAGACCACTACAGAATCCACAATACGATATTTTCAGCGCTAGTCAAATATAATATTGACACAGGTAGTAGTTAAATACTCCAACTGTTACTCAACGCTTCAGCTTGTTTCATACAAAGTTCGATGGCAGCTTTTTCTTTATCAGGCGGGTATTTCCAACGCCTTAATGCTCTTCTAACAAGGTTACGTAATTTAGCACGTACACTATCGCGAACCTGCCAATCAACCGTGGTGCTTTTGCGTAACTGTGCGGTGATGTATTTTGCTAAGTCACGTAAATTATTGTCTCCCAGTTCACGAACAGCGGATTCGTTCTGGATTAGTGCTCGATAGAAGGCAATTTCATCTGCATTCAGCCCTAGCTTTTCTGCTTGCCCAAGATCTTCTTCCATTTCTTTGGCCAGCTGAATTAACTCTTCGATGACCTGTGCGGTTTCAATGGCGCGGTTATGGTATTTCCGCAGGGTTTCGAGGATACGATCAGAGTATTTCTTTTCTGATACCACATCGGTTTTCAAACGGGCTTTAATTTCACCACGCAGTAACTTCTCTAACAGCTCTAAAGCCAGGTTTTTCTGGGGGAGATTTTTAACGTCTTCCAGGAATTCATCAGAAAGTAATCCAATGTTGGGTTTATCTAAACCAACCAGTTTGAATACATCGGTTACACCATCGGCAATGATGGCGTTATCAATAATTTGTTTTAATGCTGAATTTTTGTCTTCGTCAGTACGGCGTTTATCAATACTGGTAAATTTACTGATGGCGGAATTCACTGCTGAAAAAAACGCTATTTCTTTCTTCAGAGAAGCGGCTTCATCCATGGTGCTGCATAAGGTGTAGGCTTTTCTGATGGCCGCCATTACATCCAGGTAACGTTTTTTTCCGTCCTCTAATCCTAGTATGTGATTCATCGCACCAGGTAACAGTTGCAGGGCTTTGGTTTCATATTCGTCATAATCAAAACCCATGGTCGCGCCCGACATCCTGTCTCCTGCGATACTCACATTTCCCCGTGTAGCGAACATGCCACGAACCACATCTATTTTTTCTAACAGGATGGCATAGGCTTCTCGGGTATCTAATGTGGGCGCACCCCTACCTTTTGAATCAGTGTATATTTTTAACGCCAACTTCAGTTCATTGGCAATACCAATGTAATCGACCACCAGGCCGCCCGGTTTGTCTTTAAATACTCTATTAACCCTGGCAATGGCCTGCATCAGGTTATGACCTTTCATGGGTTTATCGATGTACATAGTGTGACAGTTAGGCGCATCAAAACCGGTGAGCCACATATCTCTTACAATCACCAGTTGCAATGTATCATTTACATCTTTGAAACGTTTTTCGAATAACCTTTTAGTTTCCTTATTATGAATATGCGGTTGTAGCCTGGCTTTATCAGAAGCTGAACCCGTCATTACTATTTTAATTGCGCCCTTTGCCGGGTCGTCGTCGTGCCAATCAGGTTTTATAGCGACAATGGCATTGTACATATCCACGCATATTTCACGGCTCATACAGACAATCATGGCTTTACCCGGCATCGAATCAATTCGGGTTTCAAAGTGAGTAACCAGGTCTTTGCCAACCTGCTCCATACGTGGCGCGCTGCCCACCAACTTTTCTAAAGTCGCCCAATGTGATTTGGTTTTTTCACGCAAAGCCAAATCTTCTTCATCTTCAATGACTTCTTCTACTTCATCATTGAGCACTTCTATTTCTGCCTGGTTAATATCCAGCTTTGCTAACCGAGATTCGTAATAGATAGGCACGGTTGCACCATCATCTACAGCATCCTGAATATCATAGATAGAAACGTAATCACCAAACACGGCACGGGTGTCTTTATCTTCAGCGGAAATGGGTGTACCAGTAAAACCAATAAATGAAGCCTTCGGCAGTGCATCGCGCAAATGTTTGGAATAACCGTAAGTGTATTTAGCTTTCTCTACTCCATCTTTATCTGTGTATTTAACTAATCTGGCTTTATCACCATACTGACTGCGGTGCGCCTCATCACTGATTACCACAATATTATGGCGCTGGCTTAAAACTGGGTGACTGCTTTCATCGGCTAGCAGGGCAAACTTTTGTATGGTGGTGAAAATAATGCCGCCGGATTGACGCGAAGCCAGGATATCGCGCAGATCACCACGGTCACTAGCCTGCACCGGGGTTTGCTTTAAGGTTTCAGCGGCCATACTAAAGGTATTAAATAACTGGCCATCTAAATCATTGCGATCTGTTACCACTACAATCGTCGGATTATTCATTTCCGGTAGCGCCAGTAACTTACCGGCATAACACACCATGGATATCGACTTACCCGAACCCTGGGTATGCCACACCACCCCTGCCTTGCCTGATCCCGGCACGACTTTTTTTGCATAATCGGCACGCGATTCAGCCACGCCACCCTGCTCAGGTTGCCTGGCTGCAATAACCGTGGCCTTGACTGCTTCACGCACCGCATGAAACTGGTGATAAGCTGCTATTTTCTTAATTGTTGTGTCGTCGTTCTGCTCAAACAAAACAAAATAATGTATGTAGTCTAAAAACAGTTCCGGTTTAAAAAATCCTTTAACCAATGTTTCCAGGAAATATTTAAACTGCGGCTTGTCAGCTTCATTATCAATTGTTCGCCACGGCATAAAACGTTCTTTATTCGCGGTTAACGATCCCACTCTGGCATCTAAACCATCACTCACTATCAAAGCTTCGTTAAAAACAAATAAATCCGGCACTTCATTTTTATAGGTTTGAAGCTGCTGGTAAGCCGACCAGATATCAGCATTACTGCCTGCCGGATTTTTCAGCTCAATAACAGCCAGTGGCAATCCATTAATAAACACAATCACATCTGGGCGACGATTGCCCTTACTGCCTGTTATTGTGTATTGATTAACAACCAGAAATTGATTGTTATATACATTGGTAAAATCGACTAACTGCACATAATCGGTCTTAGACTTGTCGCCGTCCTTGAATTCAACCTTAACGCCTTCCAGTAACAAACAATGAAAAGCTTTGTTGTTTTTAATTAAAACAGGCGTTTCTGGCTTAGCTATTTGCTGTGATACCGTTTCTAAAACAGAAACAGGGATATGTGGATTGATTATTTGAAGTTGATTTAACAGGCGATCAAAGAGAACAATCTGGCGATAATCTATGCGTTCAGGGCTTTCACCATCAGGCGCAATATCATAACCGCATACATAGTCATAACCGATGGATTTAAACCAGTCGAGGCAGAGTTGTTCTAGTTGGTCTTCGGTGATCATGCTATAAACTTTAGCGGCCCGTATCCTGTTGTTATATAATTATTCTTAATATGCCCGATGCCTCTTCACTTTGTTGTGTACGCATCGGCTCTTAATTTTCGTATACAAAACTCTGGTTCAGCATTGCTCTTGTCAGGCTGTAACTATAAACCGCTAATATATTGTTTTATATAGCTATATTTTGCACAGCTAGATATATCCACTAATTCTGTACAAAAAAGGTTGATTTGTTGTCTAAAATGCCGATAATACACATAGTCTCATCTACCAAGTGTAGAAGGAGCATACGAAGCCCTGCAACAGAAATGCTGTGGGGTTTCAGCTTTCTAGCTCCCCTTAAATCCTCGCAATTCCCTCTCAAATGTTTTCATACGGTGAGATTTAATCTCTGCATAAGCCGTCTTTCCTCGTTCCCACGCTCCTGCGTGGGGATGCATACCATGCTCACCGTTAGCCGCAGCATGCGTTACCACGCAGGAGCGTGGGAACGAGGATATCATTATTTACTTTCGTCCTCTACTTCACCATACATAACATATTAATTTTCAGCAGTTTCGTCTATGCTATCTTTCGCAACACTTGCATAGTGAAAATTAGTAAGCTCAGAGGTCAGAAAATCATCCATCAGCAACTTAATAAACAGGTCTTTAGAAACCTTTGTATCCAAAACAATTTTATCTTCTGCTTCATTAAATCTAATCCTTCCAGCTAAATTCGGAAAATTCTTACAGAAGTTAATAATGCTAGTATTAGGCACGCCAGCCCTTAATACTGGGGATGACCTAGCTATCTTTGTAAAACGCCTGGCATACTTAACGTCATCAAGCAATTCATGCAAAACCGCAGGATTCTCAATCAATTGAATTGCTTCTATTGAATTTATGCCCAATGCAGCTTCGCGCTTAATAACATCATGGAAACCAAAACTCTTTTCTATTGCGCTAAGGTCCA
Source organism: Gammaproteobacteria bacterium (assembly GCA_022712755.1). GTDB lineage: Bacteria > Pseudomonadota > Gammaproteobacteria > SZUA-229 > SZUA-229. The sequence goes on along the minus strand of JAFLJY010000184.1, from coordinate 10,137 downwards.
TAACTATCAGATTGTCATTGATACGTAACAACTGAAACCCAGCACTCAATCGGAGAAATTCATTATCTATTTTCTCAAGTCTATGCTGTGATTTCTTCAGGAAGAAACTTGCCCGACCGAAAACATTCACTGATGCCATAGTCTTATACAAGACAATTTGCCCCACGTTATTTCCAATCTCAATTAAAAGCGCTTTGATATTCGATAAGTCTGAAACATTAAGGTCCAATAATGGTAAATCATCCGCTGTAATAACGGACTCCATAGTGGTTAACTCTTGCGGTAACTCAATATCATAAACATAAACAGCATCAACCCTCTCATCTGAGGTTGAAAGATCAAGAACAGATAGGTCTTCACGGTCAGTGATAGAGTCCCGTAAACTTTGAATAAAAAGTGCCTTAATTCCATCTAAGGCATCTGCTTCAATATCGACCTTTTTAGGCTCAGGATTATTAGGATCTTTTAAAATCGCATATATGGAAACACCAAGTTCATTTACATTGTCGTAGAAAGGCTGCAATGCCAGCTTAAGGTCTTCTTCGTTCAAACTTTAGCTCCTTTTGCATAGTAGATTCTATCATCCAACTTAATGTATTCGACTTTTTGGCTTTCTTTCAGTTTTTCACGGGTAATTAATATAATTCCATCTCTATCACCATTTTTAAAATTTCCATCAATCCGATAAATATGAAAACCTAGGAGTGCAAGTGAAGGGTTTGCGTAAAATAGATCCGTTTTTATGTAGATAATACCCATCACAACTAATAAAAGTGTGAGAACAATCATTTGTCTACCACTACCAAAATCAAAACTGATCAAAGGCACAACATAGGTTGCCAAAAATGTTAGATGTTCATAATTAAGACTTTCGATCTTCTTAATCTCAAAAGGTATGTCAGTTGCACCTTTAAGATCAAAATTAAATTTCTTATATGCGTAGAAGCAATACGTTAAAAATAAAATAGAAATAACTGGTATTAAATTTCCCATCAACAGAGTTTTCCATGTATCTATATCCTTTACAGAGAATGCTTCACTCGGAAATTTAACCGTGATAATTATGAAGAAAACAAACAACAAACCAAGCGATAATATATATAAATCGACCTTACGACGTGTATCACTCATACCACTTCCCTCCTTTCATAGCGCATGCCCTCTACCGGTATAATTTCATCTTTCATTAATTCTCCAGAAAGAAGTTTTGGTAACAGCACACCTCTCAATTCCGATAATTTTCGATTTTCACTAAGCAGCAACATCTGATTCTTACTAATACCGCCTAATATTTTATTGAAACTAGCCAAGAGCTCTTCAGAAGGTATTAAAATCTTAATTTCACCAAGCCCAGTCAAACTGAAATTTGCTTGAACCCCCTGTACCACTTTTGAAACAACCTCATTTTGAACACGGCTTCCTACAAGATTCAATCTACACAATTCAAGATATTTATCCGGCTCTTCTAGCCGAATAAAAGCAACCGCTTGATTACAATTTGAATTTGATAAGTCCTCTTCAACAAGCGCAACTCTGCCTATTGTTCCTGCAATCGAAAATAGAAGATCGTTAGTTTCAAGCATTGAACGTTTTAACACACCAGTGTGAATAGATTCAGGCACCTTATCTAAACCTGTTCGTGTAATTTCTCCATCATCAGAAATATCTCTAACTTTTAGAAATGGAATAGTTTTTACATCTTCAGCAGTCTGTATATCAGCTTTACGCGGTGTTGTACCTTTAGATATCTTCGAAGCTAGTTCTTTAATATCTTTGACATACCACCCATCTGGCATCTCACCCAACTCAGATTCAACCAAAGCATCAGGAAATAAAGCGGCGGTGGTTTTTAGTTGTTTTTGGGTCTCAACGCTTAGTTGTTCGAGTTCTTCTAACAACTTACCACTGATGGCACACATGGCGGCGCGTTCACTGGCAATTGCTCCTGCATTGCCAGCACTTCCACCATCCATGGCGGTCGCAATTGCTCCTGCATTGCCAGCACTTCCACCGGTCGCTCCCGGCATCCCTGCCTCACGCGACACTTGTGCATCCTGAACATCGTCCATGGCGGTTGCGGCTCTTATTTCTTCTTCTGTGACTTCCGGGTGTTCTTCCATAAACGCTTTACGGGCAGCGATTTTGGCTTTTACGGGTTCGAAATCGACAAACCAGGATTTAAAAATGGCCTGGGCGATTTGTTCGAGGGTTTGGTTGGTTTGGCGGTTTAGTTCGATTTTATTATCTAAAGTTTCTAGTTTGTTTGCAATTTCAATTTGAATATCAATAGGCGGCTTTGACACGTCAAGAGATTCAATCATATTCTTTGTCAATGCATTTCTTGTTGCACCTGCACTAGCTATAGTTAACAGTAAATTCTGCATCGTCGGTGACGAAAGAAGATAGCGCAAGTAACGAGAATCAAATTCATTAACATCAGGCCGTATAATAGCCACATGTTGGTTAACCCTTGCAGGTAGATATTCATCTTTAGCAAGGCACACTCTAGCTACAGAATCTCCTGTAATATTTAAAAGAACATCGTTTTTTTCGACAATTACATTTTTAAGTTTTTGTGCTGCACCTTCTGTGATATAAACTAACCCATCAGGTTTAAAGCCATCGTTATAAACATTCTGGCTGCGAATTAAACTTATATCACCATCATCTAAATAAACGCTACTTCCACCTCTTGGAGTAGCACCACTACCAGTCTTCGAGCAATAATCACCTAACGAGACAATAGGCCATTTAGATTTCATAACCCAATCCAGCTAAATTCTTTTTAATCTCACCTTCTAATTTATCGCTTTCTTCAAACTGCGTTTTGAGTTGCGCAGTGAGGCGTGCCATTTTTTCTGCAAAGGGTTCGCCATCGTCTTCTTCTGCCGCTGCACCGACATAACGACCGGGGGTGAGTACGTAGTCGTGTTTTTGTATGCCTTCGAGGTTTACGCTGGCACAGAAGCCGGGGATATTTTCGTAGGTTGGGTTAGCGGCTTCATCGCGTAACCCAACGTCACTGCTGCCATCAACCCCGGCTTGTTGGGTTACGCTGTCGCTAACCCAACCTACGGTCTGCCAGTTGTGGAAAGTTTCGGTGACTTTATTTAAATCATCCTGAGTAAAATCACGCAGTACGCGGTCTTTCATATAACCCAGGTTACGGGCATCGACAAACAATACTTCGCCTGATCGATCCCGTAATGATTTACCACTGGCTGAGGTGTGTGCTTTTTTATTTTTGCTTAAAAACCAGATGCAGGCAGGAATCTGGGTATTGGTGAATAACTGGCCGGGTAAGGCGACCATGCATTCCACCAGGTCATTTTCTATCAGGGCTTTGCGGATTTCGCCTTCGCCACTGGTATTGGAACTCATCGAGCCGTTAGCCAGTAACAGCCCCATGCTGCCATTGGGTGCCAGGTGGTAGAGCATGTGTTGCAACCAGGCGAAGTTGGCATTATTTGATGGTGGTTTGCCGTATACCCAGCGCGGGTCGTTATCGTCTACGCCGGTATCCCACTCTTTCATATTAAACGGTGGGTTGGCCATGACGAAGTCGGCACGCAGATCCGGGTGCTGGTCGTTGGTGTAGGTGTTGGCGGGTTCTTTACCAAAGTTAAAATCGATGCCGCGTATCACCATGTTCATGGCGGCCAGTTGCCAGGTGGTGTGGTTGTATTCCTGTCCGTAGATGGATACATCGCCAATGCGGCCCTGGTGCTCGGATATAAAATGTTCTGATTGCACAAAAAAACCACCGGAACCCATGGCGGGGTCGTAAACACGGCCTTTGAAGGGTTCGAGCATTTGCACGATCAGGCTGACGATGGATTTTGGCGTGTAGAACTGGCCGCCTTTTTTACCTTCGGCGAGGGCAAACTGACCGAGGAAGTATTCGTAGACATGGCCGAGGATATCTTTACTGCTGAGACTGTCGTGCTCAAAAGGGATGGTAGCGACCAGATCAATCAACTCACCCAGTTTGGCCTGGTCGATTTGTAACTGGGTGTAGCGTTTATTGAGCACGCCTTTGAGTTTGGGGTTGTCGTGTTCGATGGCCTCTAAAGCATTATCAATAAGCTGGCCGACAGAACGGATTTTCTTTTTTCTATTGCCTTCACCAACTTCGATTTCGCCAGTGATGACCACTTTATTCTGGTTTTGCAAAAATTCCCAGCGAGCAACTTTTGGCACCCAGAATACATTGGTTTCTATATAATTGTCGCGCACTTCAAGCTCAGTATTAATTTCTTCCTGATAGGCTTCGCTGTCTGCGTCACCGAAATCTTCAGGGTCAAGGAAGCATTCGTGATTGGAATTGTTGAACTGCGCTACAAGTTCCTTGCGGCGGATATCAAAAGAGTCGCTGACGTATTTAAGGAAGATCAAACCCAATACGGTGTGTTTGTATTGCGCGGCATCGAGGGTGGAGCGGAGTTTATCGGCGCTGATCCAGAGTTTTTTGTCCAGGCCGTTTAAAAATTTTTGTTCTTCAGTGCTTGTCATCTATTCATTTTTTATCGTTTTTATTATTGCCGCATCCTACCACAAGAAACCCTTTGAACCATCTGATGTGCGTCACGCATAGCCACAAACAGCCCCAGTTATTCATACGTATAGTTCTACATAGTTAATCAACAAAACTTAATTTTATTTCCCTATGAATACATTAACGCTACCACTCGCTGCAGATTTTCTAAAAATGCACCCACAGACAGTCCGGCAGAGAGCAATCTCTGGCGTGATTCCAGGCGCAAAGTTTGCTCGGTTCTGGGTATATATCGTTAGTAGGACAGCAGTGAGCCTGACCCCAAGTTTATGCAGCACGTTTTGGTGGCGAAAAATTAGTTTGTTTACTGGGTGAGCACCATTTCGCCACCAAAAACAGACTTCTAAGCTCTTTTAAAACATCTTTTTTACTCATTATTATCGTTATTTCAATATCTTAACGTGATTCTCCGTCAATTGACCGTCAATTTGGTATGTTTCTATTGTCTTGTAGAAATGAAGCGACAGGTAAATTTTATAATGTGTAAATGCAAATAAAAGCTGATTCTGACGCACATCAATAAGAAAAATTCGCGGATATAGATTATTATATAACTAATAGGTATTGTTGTTAAACAGTGGTTGGGTAGAAGGAATTTTTATTAACCTGGCGTAATCTCACGCTAGTTAAAGAGGAGGTGCATATATGCAACAGCCATTACAAATCACGTTTCGTGATATCCCGCGCTCTGATTTTATAGAAGCCGATGTCCGTCAAAAAGCGGCCAAGCTGGATCAATTTTATGACAAGATCATGTCCTGCCGTGTTACCGTCGAGTCACCTCATAATCATCATCATCAAGGTAATTTATATCATGTCAGCATTGACCTGACCGTACCGGGAAATGAGTTAGTTATTAACCGTTTACCCAGGGATCATCAGGCGTATGAAAATGCTTATGTGGCGATTAGAGATACATTCGATGCTGCAAAGAGAAAATTGCAAAATTTTTCCAGAAAGCAGCATAAGAAAGTTAAGCATCATGAATCACCTCCGCATGGCGTAGTATTGGAGCTGGTGCCTGAAAATGACTTTGGCAGGATTCAGTCAGCGGATGGAAAAGAGATCTATTTCCACCGCAATAGCCTCATTAATGGAGGCTTTGATTCGCTGCAAGTTGGTGATGAAGTCAGGTTTTCTGAAGAGTCAGGTGAACAAGGTCCACAGGCAAGTAGCGTGCATATTGTTGGTAAACATCATATTGTAGGATGATATATCATCCGTGATGAACGGCCTTGAACTCTTTAGGCACTGCGGCATAGTGATCGAATTCCATGGTGAACATCGCTCGGCCTTGAGTGATGGAGCGCAAGTGGGTGGCATAGCCGAACATTTCGCTGAGTGGCACAAAGCCGAGTATGGTTTGGCTACCGTCTAGCATCATTTCGGTCGCCTCCACTTTACAGCGCTTCGCATTCAACTGCCCCAATACATCACCCAGGAACTCTTCGGGAGTCACGACTTCAAGTTTGCAGACTGGCTCCAGTAAAATGGGCGAGGCAGCCTTAAAGGCTTGCTTAAAAGCGATGGCACCCGCGTTCTTGAAGGCCAACTCACTGGAATCAACATGATGATAAGACCCATCGAGCAAAGTAACGTCGACATCCGTAACTGACATGCCGCCCATCATGCCCGCACTGGCGGCTTGATTAACACCTGTTTCCACGGCGCGAATAAATTCAGTGGGGATCGCGCCACCTTTAATCTGGTTGTGGAATTGAATGCCACTGCCGCCCTTGCCGGGGGCAACATCTATCACCACATGGCCGTACTGACCCCGACCACCGGATTGATGTACATAGCGCCCTTCGATGTGCGCCGCAGGCCGGGTGATGGTTTCTTTGTAATTGACCTGCGGCTCGCCAGTGGAAACACCAACATCGTGCTCTCTCTGGATTCGATCCACTAACACTTCGAGATGTAACTCACCCATGCCGGAGAGTATGGTTTGACCGGTGGCTTCATCGGTGTGTACTTTAAACGTGGGGTCCTCTTCCGCGAGATGCATCAAGGCCTTGCTGAGTTCATCCCTGTCTTTATTCGCCACTGGCTCGATGGCAATGCTGATAACGGGACTAGGAAACTGGATACTCTCCAATAACAGTGGGTGCTCCGGATCGCACAGGGTATCGCCGGTATACAGTTGCTTCATAGAGAGCACTGCATCAATTTCACCGGCGGGGACTTTATCGATCTCTTCCCGATGATCGGCAAACAGGCGAACCAGGCGTCCGACACGCTCTTTTTTTCCTCTAGTGGCGTTGAGCACCATTGAGCCACTTTTCAGCTCGCCCGAATACACCCGTACATAGGCCATGTGACCTGCGTAAGGGTCGGTCACAATTTTGAATACCAGGGCCGCAAGCGGTGCCTCGTTAGTCAATGCGCGTGACTCTGGCTCATGCGTTGTTGGGTTTGTCCCATGAATGACACCGATGTCCTGTGGCGAAGGCAAATAGTCAATCACGGCATCGAGCAGCAACTGCACACCAATGTTTCGCAATGACGCCCCCAGGATAACGGGAAACAGTTGATTATTGATTGTGGCCCGGCGCAGCGCCAGCGCCCATTCTGCTGGCTCAATGGCAGAGTCCGAAAGGTAACGTTCTAATAATGCATCGTCGGTTTCGGCGATGACTTCATATAAGGCATCTCTGGCGAGTTGGGCTTCATCCAGTTTGTCCTGGGGAATGTCGATAACTTTTGGATGGGCGCCTGAATCATTTTGCCCTGAATCATTTTGCCCTGAATTATCTTTCCCTGGATCATCTTTCCATGTCACGGCGTGCATCTTTAACAGATCAATGACACCGTAAAATTCATGTTCTTCTCCGAGGGGAAGCTGGAGTATCGCCAGTGGTGCGTGTAAGCGCTGGCGAATACTGTCGAGGGCGTTACGGTGATTGGCACCGATGCGGTCCATCTTGTTGATAAAACACAGTCGCGGCACGTTAAACCGGTCTGCCTGCCGCCAGACGGTTTCGCTTTGTGATTCAACGCCATGAACGCCGTCGAAAATCACCACACCGCCATCAAGAATCCGCAACGCGCGTTGCACTTCCGCAGTGAAGTCGATGTGCCCCGGCGTGTCGATGATGTTAATTTGATGTTCCCGCCAGCGCGTTGTAATGGCGGCGGAAACAATCGTGATCCCGCGCTCGCGTTCCTGCGCCATCCAGTCCGTGATGGTGGTGCCGTCATCCACCGAACCCAGCTTATGCGTGATGCCTGAGAAATAAAGAATCCGTTCGGTCAGCGTGGTTTTACCCGCATCAATGTGCGCAATGATGCCAATATTACGTATTTTCTCAGGGGGGAAATGACTGGTATCCATAGTGCTGTCCTCTGCTTACCCTTTATAGTATAGGTGATAGCATAGTAGCGCGAGACACCAGGTACATACTTTCTAGAAGATATGACTTTAAACAATGGGAATTATACAAGTGAATCAGTTTCATATTCTGATATAAATTGTACAATATCAAATGGAAATACTGATTCATACACTGGAACATATGTCATCAAAGAGCAGGTAACCACATCAAGTGGCTTAATGCCAAATAGAGTAACACTAGAAGCAGTTAACCCTAATTATGCCTACAGCTTTTATCCAGATTAATAATCTACATCGCAAATACTGCGAAGGCGAGCAGGATTTCAGTGTGCTCAAAGGTGCTGATATGAGCATTCAATGTGGCGAAACGGTTGCCTTGTTAGGGCGTAGTGGTTCTGGGAAATCAACCTTACTTAACCTGATAAGTGGTATAGATCATCCAGACTCGGGTAGTGTGTCTGTTAATGATATTGAGTTAACCGGTCTTTCTGAGCAGCAACGCACTTTGTTTCGTCGCCAGCATATTGGTTTTGTTTATCAGTTTTTTAATCTGATTCCGACACTAACTGCGGCTGAAAATATAGCTCTGATTTTAGAGTTAAATAATTACTCTGCCAGAAAAATTAAACAAAGAGTTAGCCATTTATTGAATGAGGTTGGACTTGAACAGCGCGGCAATAGTTTTCCTGATCAGTTGTCAGGCGGCGAGCAACAACGAGTCGCTATTGCCAGGGCATTGGCACATGAGCCAACTCTGGTACTGGCAGATGAGCCAACAGGCAATCTGGATGCGGAAATGGGGTTGCGAGTACTGGCATTGTTACGTCAGCTGGTGGTTGCTAATAAAGGCACGTTGATTCTGGTGACCCATAGTCTTGCTGTAGCCAAAACGGCTGATCGCATACTGACACTGGATGACGGCAAGCTTGCGGAGCGTGTAGGGGATTTTGCATGGTGAAATCACTACTTATACGCAGTAGTTTGCGATTTATGTTACGTCATCACTGGCAAACCTGGCTCACGGTTTTGGGTATTATGATGGGCGTGGCTATTGTGGTTGCTGTCGATTTAGCAAATAACAGTGCCAAACGTGCGTTTGCTTTATCACTGGATACGGTTACCGGTACGACCACACATTTTTTACAGGGTGGGCCGGACGGTATTGACGAACAAATTTATGTGCAGTTTCGTCGCTCTCTTGGTTTGCAAAATAGTGCGCCTTTGATTAGTGACCAGGTAACGGTTAATGGCCATGCCTTCATCCTGTTAGGTGTTGACCCTATTGCAGAACTTGCCTTACAGCGACATACATTTGAGTTAAGCAATGGCATAACAAGAAATTTTCTTTTGCATGCCAATACGGCGGTTATTTCTGAACGTGCAGCAAAAAAATTACACGTTAAAGTTAATGATATGTTGTTCATTGAGCATAGATCTAAACAGCATAAAGTGAAACTGGTGGGGGTATTTACCAGTAAAAATCCAGCCACTACAGAAGGCCTGCTGTATACGGATATAGGCGTTGCTCAGGAATTACTGGGCAGGCTGGGCCGTATTGATCGTATTGATTTGCAACTTTCTGATCTGGAGTTGCAAACGGTAAAAGCCTGGTTGCCGAGTTCATTACAATTACATAACAGCGCAATTCGTAATGCCTCTATTCGCCAGATGAGTGAGGCATTTCATATTAATTTAACCGCCATGAGTTTACTTGCCTTACTGGTGGGTGGATTGCTTATTTACAATACCATGAGTTTTTCAATTTTACAGCGGCGTAATTCTATTGGTGTCATGCGTGCACTTGGCGTAACGCGACGGGAAATTTTCTGGTTGGTGTTGACCGAAGCCAGTTTGCTAGGTTTAGTCGGAACGATATTGGGTTTGGTATTGGGGTTTTTTCTTGGCCAGGGACTGGTTCAGTTGGTGATGCGCACTGTCAATGATTTATATTTTGTGCTGCATGTCAGTGAATTTTTTATCACGCCTATGTCACTCGCAAAAGGCTTGTTGCTGGGGCTGGGTGTTACTTTTTTAGCAGCATTAATACCCGCATGGGGTGCAACTAAAAATCCACCGGTTAGTGTGCAGCAGCGTTCAGTGCTGGAACAACATTGGCGTAAACGTTTACCTTTATTGTTTATCATCGGTGTGGGCATGCTGATAGCTGGCTGGGCAATGGTTCAGTTTTCTCTACTGCAATTTTCAGTGAACGGACTGATAGAAGGTTTTATTGCCTTAACCTTAATTG